>JBCECW010000124.1:0-5841 GCA_039207785.1 Pseudomonas sp.
GGCCAGCGCCTCGCGCGCCGGCACGTAGGCGTAACCCAGGTCGTCGGCGACGATTAGCAGGATATTGGGCGGTGTCGCGGCGATAGCGCTGCTGCATACAAACATCAAGGTGCTGAACAAACTGCGCAAAAACGGCATGGAGGGCTCTCTTATTAGTCGTTGAAAATCGCTACCGCACGGACAAAGCCCGCCGAGGCATGCTTGATCTTGTAGGGAAAGCACGACACTACAAAGCCGTAATCCGGCAGGCTATCCAGGTTGGCGAGCTTTTCCATCTGGCCATAGCCGATATCGCGGCCAGCCTTGTGCCCTTCCCAGATAATCGAAGCATCGGCACTTTCGGCAAAACGCTCGCGGGTGTATTTGAACGGCGCATCCCAGCTCCAGGCATCGGTGCCCACCACGCGCACGCCGCGTTCGAGCAAATACAAGGTGGCTTCACGGCCCATCCCTACGCCGGCATCCAGGTAACCGGGCTGGCCGAACAATGCGCCGGCGCGGGTATTGACCAGCACGATATCCAGCGGCTGCAAGGTATGGCCGATACGCGCCAGCTCGGCTTCCACTTCGGCAGCAGTTACCACATGGCCATCGGGCAAGTGACGAAAATCCAGCTTCACCCCGGGCTGCAGGCACCAGTCCAGCGGCAGTTCGTCGATACCAAAGGCCGGCTTGCCGCCATCGGTGGTCGAGGCGTAGTGCCAGGGCGCGTCCATATGGGTGCCGCTGTGGGTGGTGATCTGCAGGCGTTCGGCGGCCCAGCTTTCATGGCCTGGCATTTGTTCAAGCTGCAGGCCGGGGAACATGGCGGACATTTCCGGCCAGCCTTGCTGGTGGTCCATATAGTCGATCTTGGGTAGCAACGGCGGTGGATCGGTATAGGGGTTGTTATCCAGGGTTACCGACAGGTCGACCAAACGGCGATTGGGCTTAGACATGGGCAGGGGCTCCACGAAAAACAGGGGGTTTGAGGGCGTTGCGTACCAGCGTGGCGGCACTGCCGTCATGGCTGAAACCGGCGGCGCGGGCCAGCGGCGTCTGCATCGCCGGCAACTGGCCGAACAGCGCTTGCAGCGCCGGCTCGGGGGCATAGCTGATCAGCGCGCGGCGCTCCTCGCCGTAGCGGGCGGCCAGGGCATCCACCACCTGGGCAATGGATAAGCGCAGCACGGGCAGCTGCCATACCCGCTGGGCCAGCTGCTCGCCATCGAGTTCGGCGGCGTGCATCAGGTTGGTGACACAGCAGCGCGCCGACATCCACCAGCAAGTGGCCTCGGGCGCCACCGGGCAGCAAAACGCTTGTCCCTCGGCCATCGCCCGCATCAGGTCACTCATAAACGCCGAGCGCAGCCCGTTGGGCTCCCGCGCCCGCGCCACGATGCCCGGCAGGCGCACCGCGCGGCCATCCACTTCGGCGCGGCGGGCCAGGTCGAGCACCACGTCCTCGACCATGGCCTTGTGGGTGGCATACGACAGCTCGGGGTTAAGCGGCGCCTGTTCATTCAGCCGCGCCGGCAGGTTGCCGCCGTACACCGCCACGCTGCTGGCATACACCAGCACCGGCGGCCGCGCCTTGTTGCGCAACTGGTGCAGCAACTCCAGGCTGGCCAGCAGATTGACCTGGTAGCCCAGCTCGTAATTGGCCTCGGCGGCCCCTCCGGCAATGCTCACCAGGTGAAACACCACATCCACGCCATCGGCCAGCACCCGCCGCAGCAGCGCGGCATCGGTCACGCTGCCCGCGTGGCCGCGCAGGCGAGGGTCATCGGGCAGCCCGCGCAGGTCCTGGTCCAGCACCAGCAAGGTGGTGATGGCCTGGTCACGTAGGGTGCCGCGTGCCAACAGGCAGCGCACCAGCTCGCGGCCGACAAAGCCGTTGGCGCCGGTAATCAATACACGCATAGGCGCCCCCTCATGGCCGGGCCTGCACAATGCGCTGGTCGATACCGCCGAACAGCGACTGCCCTGCCCCGTCCACCACGTCCATTTGCACGCGGTCGCCAAAGTGCATAAAGCTCGTCTGCGCCGCGCCCTGGGCAATCATTTCAATGGCTCGGCGCTCGGCAATACAGGCCGACCCCACGCTGCGATCCGAGTTGGAAACCGTGCCCGAACCAATCACGGTGCCGGCGCGCAAACGTCGGGTCAGCGCGGCATGGGCAATCAGCTGGCCAAAGTGGAAATTCATCTCGCTGCCGCTGGGGTGGCCGAACCACTGGCCGTTCCACTGCACCTGCAGGGGCAAGTGCACCCGCCCGTCCTGCCAGGCCGCGCCCAGTTCATCGGGGGTAATGGCCAGGGGGGCAAAGCTGGACGACGGCTTGGCCTGCAAAAAGCCAAAGCCGGTGGTCATTTCTCGCGGAGCCAGGGCGCGCAGGCTGACATCATTGATCTGCACCACCAGCTTGATATGCGCCAGCGCGGCCTCGGCGCTACAGCCCATCGGCACCTCATCCACCAGCACGCCAAACTCGCCTTCGAAGTCGATGCCCTGGCTTTCGCTGGGCAGCGGGATATCCTGGCGGCCGCCGAGAAAATCATCGCCCGCGCCCTGGTACATCAGCGGGGTCAGATCGGCGCCTTCGATTGGCGCCAGGTTGAAGGCCTTTTGCATCAGCACGCCGTGGCTGAGAAAAGCCGAGCCGTCGCACCACTGATAGGCGCGCGGCAACGGCGCCATGGCCTGTTGCGGCTCAAAGGAAAAAGCACCCACTGCCCTACCAGCACTCAATTCTTCGGACAGCAGGCGCAAACGCGGTTCAACGCTGGCCCAGTTTTCCAGCGCCTGTTGCAGAGTGTGGGCAATGCCATCGACCGGCAGTGCCCAGCTGTTATCGCGCGATACCAGCACCAGTTGGCCATCGCGGCTGCCGTTGTTCAGGGTCGCCAGTTTCATTGCGCGCCCCCTTGTAGCTCTTCAGCAAAACGCCCATCGAGGAGGATAAACACCATGCGCGCCATGGCCTCGGTGCGGTTGCTCCAGGCGTGGTTGGTGCCGCGTTGCACCACCACATCGCCACGGCTCAGGCGCACTTCTTCTTTATCCAGCACCAGCCATACCTCGCCCTCGGTGACGATGCCGTAGTCCAGGGTTTCGGTGCGGTGCATCAGTTTGTGGCGCGAGTCGGCAGTACCCGTGCCGGCGTGGGCCTGGCCGATTTCGGCAAAGGCAGCGGCGGCTTCTTCAGCGCTGATCTGGTTCTGCTGGCTGTCTGGCGGAATATCCACCACGCGAATCACACTGCCCAATGGCGCGGGGCTGAGTTGCAGGGGTTTGGCCGTCGGGTCATCGCCGTTATCCAGCAGCGCCGGGCTGCCCTGGCTATTCCACAGTTCGTAAAACACCGTGCCGGGTACAGCGGCCAGCGGGAACACATTTGGCGTTGGCCCTTGGCTGGCGATTACCGCCAGGCCCTGGCCATCGTGGCCGGTGACCACGCGTTTAAACGGGGGAAGCTGTTGCATAAAAAATCCTCTTAAACGCCACTGGCACGAAGCCGTTCAACGATGCGCCGCGCCCGGTTGGGGCCGACGTCGACATGGATATCCACCATCGGCCCGCTGCCGCAGCGGCGCATATTGGCGAACTGCGCCTCGATGATTTGCTTGTCTTCATCGAAGGTCTGGCGGGTTTGCTCCACCACCAGGCGGGTGGTGTTTTCCGGGTCTGACGCGGGGTTGGTGGCCATGGTCCAGAAGTAGTGGCAGCTGTCGGCGGTCTCCGGAGTAATGCCGTGGAAGCCGCGCATATGGAAACCGCCGCGCGCCGGGTCAGCCACGGGCTCGCTGCCGGCATCCACGGCGCCGGTCCAGATCTGCAGATGGGACAGCTGGAATTCGATCTCCTGCCAGCGGTCGATACGCCCCTTGAACGGGAACGCGGCGCTGTAGGTGGGTGGCGGCTCGGAGTCGAGCATATGGCGCACCACCTTTACCGAGGTCTCGTCGCCGGTCACCTGCATCTGCGCATTCATATGAATGCCAGCGTTGCCGCCTATGGTGAGCAGGTGCACATAGCCCAGGTGGCTAAGGTCCAGCAGGTTGTCGTGGATAAGCTGCCAGGGCGCGTCGTAGTGGTACACGTCGCCGTCGAACAGGTACTGGCCGCTGCTGTGGTGCGGGTAGGCCGGCGGCTCGTGGGCGGGTTGCGAGTGTTCGTCGCGGCCATGCCAGAACCACAGGATCTGGTCGCGCTCGCGCACGGTAAAGGCCCGTACCTTGGCCTTGCCGGGCACCTTTACCTGGCCGGGAATTTCCAGGCATTGACCGGCAGCGCCAAACAGCAGGCCGTGGTAACCGCAGCGCACGCCCTCGGCCTCCAGGGTGCCGAGCGACAGCGGCAAGGCGCGGTGGCAGCAGCGGTCTTCCAGCGCGGCGACTTCCCCCGCGGCGGTGCGAAACAGCACCAGCGGTTGATTGAGCAGCGTGCGTGCCAGGGGTTTATCGCCCAACTCCCAGGCAAAACCGGCGACGTACCATTGCTCAGTAGGAAAGCCTGGCGCCGCGGGTGTTTCAGAGGGGTCAAAGGGGCGGACCACAGAAGTATTCATCACAGTCTCCAGGCTCACAGATCGAGTACCAGCCGCGCGCTTTTGGCACGCGAGCAGCACGGGGTGAACTGATCGTTGCGCGCCTGTTCGGCGGCGGTCATAAACAGGTCGTGGTGTTCGGGCTCGCCTTCCAGCACGCGGGTCAGGCAACTGCCGCAAATACCCTGCTCGCACGACAGCGGCACATCGACACCGGCCTCCACCAACACCTCGGCGACGCTGCGCTCAGCGGGTATCCAATAGCACTGGCCGCTGCTGGCCAGCTGCACCTCGAAGGCACCGCCGGCTGCTGCCGGGGCGCTGCTGGCGAAGTACTCGCGGTGCAGCTGTTCATCACGCCAGCCGTTGCTGTGCGCGGTGCCGAGGATGTAGTCGATAAAGCCGGACGGGCCGCAGACGTACAGATGGCGGTCAGCGCCCGCCTCGGCCAGCAAGGCGCTGGCGTCGAAGCGCTGGCCCTGCTCTTCGCTGAAATGAAACTGCACCCGGTCGGCATAGGGCGACTGGCGCAGGCGCTCGACAAAGGCCGCGCGCTGCGCCGACCGGGCGCAGTAATGCAGCTCGAAGGGCGCGCCGCTCTGGGCCAGGCGCTCGGCCATGCACAGCAGCGGCGTAATGCCGATACCGCCGGCAATCAATAGGCTGTGGCCGGCGTTATCCACCAGAGGGAACAGGTTGCGCGGCTCGCCAATCTGCAAGCGGCTGCCCGCCTCTACCTGCTGATGCAGGGCTTGCGAGCCCCCACGCGAAGCGTCATCCAGCAGTACGCCAATCAGGTAGCGATGGCGCTCCTGCGGCGGATTGCACAGCGAGTACTGGCGCACCTGGCCATCGCCAAGTTGCACATCGATATGGGCGCCTGCTTCAAAGGCCGGCAACGGCTGCTGATCGGCGGCGGCCAGTTCAAAGCTGTAAATACCGTCGGCCTCGCGGCGTTTGGCGGTGACCACGACTTCAATCATGGCGCCACCTCGGCCAATGCGTGAGGCACACGCGGGCTGACCCGCAAGGCCAGACACAGCAGCGCGACAACCAACTGCACCAGCGCCACCGCAAGCAAGGCCGTGGGCAATACCGCCAGCTCGCCGCCGGTAATCGCCAGCACCACCAGGGGGCTAATAAATTCACCGGCAAAGATCGCGGCGGTAAAAAATCACCTGGCTAACCTGGTAGATTATGCTGTAGAGTATTTCAAAAATCTTAAAAAGAAATACGGCGCCGGAAAAGAGCGCAAGGCCGCAAACCGCCATGTCCACAGCGGTTAATTCCGTGCGAGATCTACCTTCTGGCT
>JBCECW010000124.1:5851-8646 GCA_039207785.1 Pseudomonas sp.
CCGCGCGGCCACGGTGTTCAAAGCCGACGTAGGCCATGATCGAGGTGATCAGCGTTGGCAGCATCAGGCCCAGGCCCAGGCCATTGATCAGCACGGCCACCACCACCAACGCGTGGTTGCCGGCACTGGCCATCAACAGGCCGCCCAGGCTGGCCAGGGCGAAGGCCAGCAGCAATTGTTTGGGCGCCGCCAACCCGCTTAACAGACGAAACCCCAACGCCCCGGCCAGCACGCCCAACTGGTTAGCGCCCATGGTCATACCGATCTGCTGTGGTGCGTCCACGTGCAGCAGGCTCAGCAAATACCCAGCCTGCACCGGCACCACAAACAGGCTGACGCCGGCCAATACGGTCAGCACATAGAGCGGCGCCAGGCGGCGTAGCGGGAAGGCGCTGACGGGTGCGGCGGCCACCGGTTCGGCCTCTGCCGTGGGTTCCCACAGCAAGCGCGCCATCAACGGCAGGAACAATAAGCCGACCGCGTACAGGGCAAACGGCGTACGCCAGCCGTGCTCGCCCAGCAGGCCACCCACGCCCATAAAGATCGCCGCCGACAGCGACGTGGCCACCATCTGCAAGGCAAACAAACGCTCACGCCGGGCGCCGTTGTAGTAGTCGCCCATCAGCGTGGTGCAGCCGGTCATGATCGCCGCCTCGGCCAGGCCGATACCGGCGCGGCTGGCAACGATGGCGTGCAAGGAATCCAGCCATAGCGGCAGCATCCCGCACAGGCTGTACAGCAGCATGGCGCCGAGCAGTAGCGGTTTACGGCCCACGCGGTCGGCGAGCAGGCCGGCGAACGGCGCCACCAGGGCAATGACCAACGCCGGCAGGGTCAGGGCAATGGGCACCAGCACGGTGGCGCCGGGGGTGGTGGCGAAGTGGTCCTGCATACGCGGCAGCACAGGCGCGAGCAGTACGGCGCCGAGAACGGGCAGGCAGCTACCGAGCAGCAATAACAGCGACTGAGGCAGGCCGGCTTGGCGGTTAGAGGACATGGTGGTCTCCTGCGCTAACGCGGTTTAACCGCGCGTTTTTTATAGGGGAATGACGCTGCGCCACAGGCACCGCCCCAGCGCTGCTGGCGGTCTGTTTTTGCGGCAACAGGAAGTAGGCCAAGGCCGGCAACAGAATCAGCGCACCGACCATGTTCCACACGAACATAAAGGCCAGCAGCACGCCCATATCGGCCTGGAATTTGATCGGCGACACCATCCAGGTGCCCACGCCAATGGCCAGGGTTACGCCGGTGAGCATCACCACCTTGCCGGTGGACACCAGCGCCCGGTAATAGGCCTCGGACAAGCTCGCGCCCTGGCGCAAATGGCCAAGCAAAATGCTCATCACATAAAGCGCATAGTCGACACCGATGCCCACGCCGAGGGCGATCACCGGCAAGGTGGCAACCTTCACGCCGATGTTTAGCCACACCATCAGCGCTTCACACAGCACCGAAGTGAGCATCAGCGGAATCACCGCGCACACCGTGGCGCGCCACGAGCGGAAGGTGATCAGGCACAGCACGATCACCGCGCCATAGACCCAGAACAGCATCT
This sequence comes from Pseudomonas sp., assembly GCA_039207785.1. Taxonomy (GTDB): domain Bacteria; phylum Pseudomonadota; class Gammaproteobacteria; order Pseudomonadales; family Pseudomonadaceae; genus Aquipseudomonas. Next base: position 7,407 of record JBCECW010000124.1, read on the forward strand.
CGCGGTTGGCTTGCTTGACCACGATATTGGTCGCGGCCTCGATACCGGCATTGCCGGCGGCCAGCAGGAAGTGCACGTCGGGCGTGTTGTTGGCAGCGGCAAACTGTTCAACGTGCTCGACCAGGCGCGTCAGGGTTTGCGCCTTGTGGTCGGTGAGGTAGGCGTACAGCGTCAGCAGGCTGCAGTCTTCGTTGTACAAACCACGGGGCGCGCTGGCGGTGATCATATTGAGCATCGCCTGGTTGTTTTGCAGCTCGTACCATTTAGGGCTGCCTTCACTCAGCCCCACCAGCACGCGGCGGTTAAGTAAGGCCAGCGAGTTGGTGGAATCAACGCCGGGCAAGGCGCGCAGTTGCCAGTCGAGGGCATCGACCTTGGCCAGAATGTCGTAGCGCGCGCACTGCCCTGCCGGGGTTTTTACCATCACGGCAAACAGGTCGCTGCTGGCGCCGTAGTGTTGGGTCAGGTAGGCGTCATCCTGGTTGTAGCGCGAGTCGGCGCGCAGCTCCGGTGCGCCGGCATTCAGGTCGCCGATCTGCAACTGCAGGCTGACGATAAACCCCAGGGCCGCCAGCGCCAGGCTGATGGCGATGCACAGGCTGGCCCAGCGGCGCTGGGTAAACAGATCGAGAAAACGCCAGAAACCATGGCGACGCCCGCCGGCCTGTTCAGCTTGCTCGCTTTTCAAACTCAGCTGCGCGGCGCGCGGGGTAACACCGACATAGGACAGCAGCACCGGCAGCAGAATCAGGTTGGTAAAGATCAGCACCGCCACGCCAATGCTGGCGATCACGGCCAGGTCCTGGATAACCTGGATCTTGATGATCATCAGCACGGCAAACCCCACCGCGTCGCAAAGCAGTGCGGTAAGCCCGGCGAGGAACAGGCGGCGGAAGGTAAAACGCGCCGCCACCACGCGGTGCATACCCCGGCCGATGTCCTGCATGATGCCGTTCATTTTCTGCGCGCCGTGGCTCATGCCAATGGCAAACACCAGAAACGGCACCAGCACCGAGTAGGGGTCCAGCTGGTAACCCAGCAGCGGCAGCAAGCCCATCTGCCACACCACCGCCACCAGGGAGCAAGCCACCACCAGCACGGTGCTGCGCACGCAGCGGGTGTAGCCGTAAAGCACCACCGTGGTGATCACGATGGCCACGGCAAAGAACAGCAGAATCTGCTGCAGACCTGCAATCAGGTCGCCCACCTTCTTGGCGAACCCGGTGATACGGATATCGAT
>JBCECW010000125.1:0-8520 GCA_039207785.1 Pseudomonas sp.
AACGGACGGCCGTTGGCGAGCACCACATGGCCCGCCTGGAAGCGGCCGATGCGCCCGGCATCGCGGTGGCTCAGCAGCCACACTTCACGGTGCACCTCGACATCATCGCTCAGACGCCGCAGGCCCACCCGGTCACCCAGCACACAGGGCAACAAGGCCATGCCCAGGCCGGTTTCGCAGGCATTGATCAGGGTGCTGACACTGCTGACCCGCAGCGGGTAATGAGCATGGGGCGCCAGTTCACGCAGCCAGCGCATTTCGGCCATCTCCGACAGCTCTTCGCCATAGGCCAGCCACGGTTGTTCGCACCACAGGTCACGGGGAATCTCGACAAACCGCTCGGCGCCATACACGGCAAAACCCAGGTCACCGACCTTGCGCATCACCAGTGCCGCGTCGTCCTGCGGCCGCGCCAGGCGCAGGGCAAAATCGGCTTCGCGGCGGGTAAAGGACAGCGCCTGGTTGGCCACCAGCAATTGCAGTTGCAGCTGGGGATGGCACTCCATCAGCGCCGGCATATGGTCCACCAGCCAATGGCTGAATAGAAAGTCGATGGAGGTTATGCGCACCGGGCCGGCCACGCCGTCGGCTTCGCTGCAAGTGTCGAGCAGCATGCTTTTGACATCGCCCAGCACGCGCTCGGCATAGGTGAGAAACACCACGCCGGCCTCGGTGGCGTGGTAGCCGGAGTTGTCGCGAATAAACAACCGACGCTGCAACGCCGCCTCGGCAGCGGCCACGCGCCGGCTCATGGTCGAGGGGTCGATCCCCAGGGTGCGCCCGGCCGCGCTCATGCTGCCTTCATGGGCCAGGGCCAACAGCAGCGGGATGTCATTCCAGTCGAAATCCACAGGGGTTCCTTTATCCACAGGCAAACCACCATCGTCATGAGGGGTAGCGGACAAGGATAGGATTCTCGTGCTCACCTGCGATAGAAATTTTCGCGGGAAATAAGAGCTGTCGTAGGAGCCAGCTTGCTGGCGAATCCTGGCAACGCTGATATCGGCGCTTGCAGGGTTCGCCGGCAAGCCGGCTCCTACAGGAGGGCGGGGCTAGTGCTGCAAACGGTAACCGGTGCGGAAGATCTGCCCGACGATGACGATGCACACCAACAGAAAGCCCAACAGAAAGCCGATATCGACCATCGGGTTGAATTCGGTGACATCGAAAAACGCCCAGCGAAAGGCATCCACCAGGTACACCACCGGGTTGAACAGGCTGATGGTCTGCCAGGTGGGCGGCAGCATATTCAACGAATAGAAGCTGCCACCGAGAAAGGTCAACGGCGTAATCACCAGGGAGGGCACCACTTCCAGTTTGTCCCAGCCATCCACGCACAGGCCGACGATAAAGCCGAGCATGCTGAACGACACCGCGCACAACAGCAGGATAAAAAACGCCCAGAACGGATGGACGATTTCATAGGGCACAAACACCCGCGCGGTAAGCAGGATAGCCGCGGCCAGCACCATCGACTTGACCACCGCCGCACCCACATAGCCAAACACGATCTCGGTGGGCGACAACGGCGCCGACAGAATTTCGTAGATGGCCCCGGAGTAGCGCGGCATATAAATGCCGAACGCGGCGTTGGATACGCTTTGCGTCAGCACCGCCAGGAGCGTCAGCCCCGGCACGATAAAACTGCCATAGGGAATGCTGCCGATCTCGGCCATACGCGAGCCGATGGCCGAGCCAAACACCACAAAATACAAGGCAGTGGCCAGTACCGGCGCTGCCAGGCTTTGCATCAGGGTGCGCACCGAACGGGCCATTTCAAACCGGAAAATGGCGTGGATGGAATAGAAATTCATGCAGGCTTTCTCAGCAGTTCGACAAAGATGTCCTCAAGGGAGCTTTCCGAGGTGTGCAGGTCTTTGAAGTCGATATCGTTGGCGGCCAGGCGCCGCAGGAAGTCGGCAATGCCCTGGTTATCGCGCGCTACATCCAGCACCAGCTCGCGGCCCTGGTCCACCAGCTCCACCGGGAAGCCGGCCAAATCCGCCGGCAGTTGCTGCAAAGGTTGCTGCAATTGCAGGCGCAGTTGTCGGCGCCCCAGGCGGGCCATCAGGTCGGTTTTGTTTTCCACCAGCAGCAGGCGGCCATCGCTGATCACGCCCACGCGGTCGGCCATTTCCTCGGCCTCTTCCAGGTAGTGAGTGGTGAGCACAATGGTGGTGCCCTGCTCACGCAGGCGGCGCACCATCGCCCACATATCGCGGCGCAATTCCACGTCGACGCCGGCGGTGGGTTCATCGAGAAACAGTACCTGCGGCTCATGGGCCAAGGCCTTGGCAATCATCACCCGGCGGCGCATACCGCCGGACAGGGTCATGGTGGCGTCATCGCGTTTATTCCACAGCGACAGATCGCGCAGGATCTGCTCCAGCAATTTCGGCGCCGGCGGTTTGCCAAACAGGCCCCGGCTAAAACGCACGCTGGACAACACGCTTTCAAAACCTTCGTTGACCATTTCCTGCGGCACCAGGCCGACCTTGGCCCGCGCCTCGCGGTATTGGCGCGGCAACTCCAGGCCATCGATATGGATGCTGCCGCCGGTGGCTTTGACCAGCCCGCAAATGGCGCCAATCAAGGTGGATTTGCCCGCGCCGTTGGGGCCGAGCAAGGCGAAGATTTCGCCGTGTTTGATCTCCAGATCAATTCCGCGCAAGGCCTGGTGGCCGTTGGCGTAAGTCTTCTCCAAGCCCCGAAGGGATATTGCGCTGCTCATGCAGAGTCACCCAGGCATTCAGTAATTTTGCTGCGCAACCAGCGTTGGGCAGGGTCCATATCCTGGGTCGCACCCCAGGCCATGGACAGATCATAAACCGGCGCCTCAAACGGCAGCTCGTCGATACGCAAGCCACCGTTGGAGGTCAGCGCGGCAGCAGCATAGTCCGGCACCGTGGCGACCATCCGCGTCCCCGGCAGCAATTGGCTCAGGCCATAGAACTGCGGCACCGCCAGTTTGACCTGGCGCTGGCGGCCACGCTTGGCCAGTTCTTCGTCGATAAAGCCGCTCAGGTCACCGGCAAAACTCACCAGTGCATGGGGGCGTTCGCAGTATTCGTCCATGGTGATCGGCGTGGTGCCGGCGTCACCGCGCACCATTACCGAACGGCTGCGGCGCAGGGTTTTGCATTTGGCATTGGCGGGCAAGTCACCGACATAGCAGATGCCCAGGGACACCTCGCCGGCAGACAGTTGATTGCAAATCGACAGGTAATGGGTGCGGCGTACCACCAGGGTCACATGGGGTGCTTCCACGCTGAGCACGCGCATCAGCTGCGGCAGCAGGCCCAGTTCCACGTCATCGCTCAGGCCGATACGAAATACTTCGCGGCTGGTGCAAGGGTCGAAATCGACACTTTGGCCGATGGCCGAGGAGATGGTATCCAGCGCCGGGCGCAGCAGCCCTTCCAGCTCAATGGCCCGTGGCGTGGGTTCCATGCTGCGGCCCACGCGCACAAACAGCGGATCGTTATACAGGGTACGCAAACGGCCCAAGGCGGCACTCACTGCCGGCTGACCGAGAAACAGACGCTCCGCGGCGCGGCTGACATTGCGCTCGATCATCATCATTTCGAAAACGATCAAGAGGTTAAGGTCGACGCGGCGAAGGTCTATGCGATTCATGCTTGTTGCTCCCTGTTGTGTGGGAGCAATCATGGTCCGCTCTAGCGCCTGTGAGAATAGACATAGCTGCAAAGGGCCTATGCAGAAATGCAAAGGCCCTGATGCAAAGCCCCGTCAGTTCTCGGCCTTGTCCTTGGCGGTTTCCAATTCCTTCATGCGTTTATCGTAGATATCGCAATGGCTGGCCATGTCCGCCGACTTGGTCTTGAGCTTCATATCCTCGATTTCGTCGTTGATTTCCTTGGCCTTCTGCGGGTTCTGCTCGGTGAGCTGATGCACTTTGGCCGCCAGTTGCTGGGCCTTTTGCTCGGCTTCTTCCGGCGTGCAGCTGGCCCAGGTGGAACCGGCGGCAAGCAAGGTAAGGGCGGCGGTGATGCTTAACAGAGATTTCATGATCCTGTCCTTTTGGCGCGGTGGCTCTCGTTCGGTGGAGGCGTTGCAGCGCGCAAAAGTTCAGGCAAAACGACAGGCGCAGACGGATCGCCTCGTTTACGCCGAAACCCTAGGGTGCGCTCGGCGCACCAGCTTTTAGAAAAGGTCCAACTGCCCACCCACCAACGTGCCGAAGTCATCGTCCACAAAGGGCAAAATGGCATCGGCCACCGGCTGCAGCTGACGAGTCAGGTAGTGGTCGTAATCAATCGGTGAGGTAATGGCTTCCAGAGGCTGTGGCCCGGCCAGGGTAATCACATAACTGATCGAGCCACCGCGCTGGTACTGCCGTGGCCGCCCCTGCTCGGCGTTGTATTCGTCAGCCAAACGCGCGGCGCGAACATGGGGCGGCACATTGCGTTCGTAATCGGCCAACGGCCGGCGCAGGCGTTTGCGATACACCAGCAAGTCATCCTGCTGGCCGGCCAGGGTGGCCGCCGCAAACTCGCGCACATAGGCCTGGTAGGGCTGGCGGCGGAAGATGCGCGAATAGAGTTCCTGCTGGAATTGCTGGGCCAATGGCGACCAGTCGGTGCGCACGCTTTCCAGGCCCTTGTAGACCATCTGCTCGCCCATCAGACCGGCGTAGCGTTTCTTGCTGCCCTCCTCCGCCCCGCGAATGGTCGGCATCAGAAAACGCCGGAAGTGGGTTTCGTATTGCAGCTCCAGCACGCTGGTTAAACCAAACTCGCGCTGCAGTTCCTGCCGCCACCAGTCATTGACGTGCTGCACCAGGCGCCGGCCAATTTCCCCAGCCGCCTCTTCGCTGTGCTCGTGCCCCAGCCAGACAAAGGTGGAGTCGGTGTCGCCATAGATCACGGTATAGCCCTGGGCTTCGATCAGCTCACGGGTCTTATGCATCACCTGGTGGCCGCGCATGGTGATGGACGATGCCAGGCGCGTATCGAAAAAGCGGCAGCCGCTGGAGCCGAGCACACCGTAAAAGGCGTTCATGATGATTTTCAGCGCTTGCGACAGCGGCTTGTTGCCGTCGCGCTTGGCCTGTTCCCGGCCCTCGGCCACCCGCGCCACGATGGCTGGCAGGCAATGCCGCTGGCGGGAAAAGCGCGCGCCGCGAAAGCCCTCGACACTGGTGCTGGCGTCCGGCTCGCGCAGGCCTTCCACCAGGCCCACCGGGTCGATCAGGAAGGTGCGGATAATCGACGGGTACAGGCTCTTGTAGTCCAGCACCAGCACCGACTCGTACAGCCCCGGCTGCGAGTTCATCACAAAGCCGCCAGGGCTGGCCTCGGGCGGTTTCTCACCAAGGTTGGGGGCGACAAAACCCTGGCGATGCATCAGCGGCATATACAGATGGGTAAAGGCTGCCACCGAGCCGCCACTGCGGTCGGCGGGCAAACCGGTGACGCTGGCACGCTCGAGCAAAAAGCTCAGCAACTCGGTCTTGGCGAAGATCCGCGTGACCAGCTCGCAATCCTTGAGGTTGTAGCGCGCCAGGGCCGGTTTGTCCTCGGCGAACATACGGTCGATTTCGTCCATGCGCTGGTAGGGCGTGGAAATATCCTTGCCCTCCCCCAGCAGGGTTTGCGCGACGTTTTCCAGGCTGAACGAGGGAAAGCTCCAGGTGGCCGAACGCAGCGCTTCGATGCCGTCGATGATCAGGCGCCCAGCGGCCTCGGCAAAAAAGTGATTGGTGCGCGCGCCGTGTTCGCGCCAGCCCATGGCCTCGCCATCACGGCCCAGGCGCAGCGGTATCTGCAGTTTCTGTGAGTGCTCGAGCAATACCCGCAGGTCGAACTGCACCAGGTTCCAGCCGATGATGGCGTCGGGGTCGTGGGTGGCCAGCCAGCTGTTCAAGCGCTCCAGCAACTGGCCGCGGCTGTCGCAGTACTCAAGGGCAAAATCCACTTCACTGGCATCGCCGTTGGCCGGGCCGAGCATATACACCTGGCGTTGGCCGCAGCCTTCCAGAGCAATGGAATACAGCTCGCCGTGGCGGGTGGTTTCGATATCCAGCGAACACAGTTTCAGCTGCGGGCGATAGTCGGGAGCGGGCTTGAGCTGGGCGTCGTCAAAGCCGCCCTGGCCATCGGGCGTGCCGGTAAAGGACACCGGCGCGGTGATAAAGCGCTCCATCAGGTAGCGCTCGGGCGGACGCACATCGGCTTCGTAGACATCCACGCCGACACTGCGCAGCAGCTTGTCGATAGTTATCAACTGGCGATGCTGGCGGGTATACAGGCCCAGCACCGGGCGATGACGAAAATCCTGCAAGGCCAGGGGCCGAAGCTCCACGTCCTTTTCCTTGCCGAGCATGCCCTCCACCCGCAGCCGCTGCTCGGCCGGCACAAAGGCCACCGAGGTTTGTACCGGCAAGCGCAGCAGGCGCGGCCCGGCGTCGGTGGCCAACCAGAAACTCACCTGGGTGCCAGCCGGCGTGTCGCGCCAGTGTCGCGACAATAAAAAGCCCTGCTGCAGTGCGTGCTCTGCCATGAAACCGCCTTGGAATGAATGCGGCGATTCTACTGTACCGATATACAGATAGCAGGCAGTTTTCGTCGGTAAATGGCTGGCCCCGGTGCGCTATTGGCGTTGCCGCCATACGCTGACCAACGCCACGCCAGCCAACAGGATCAGCACCACGCCATAAAGCTGCGTGGCCTCAACCAGGCCCAGGTGTTGCACCAGGCTGCCGGCGGCCAGTGCCGGCAGGGCAAACGCCAGGTAGCTCAGGACAAAAAACGTTGCCATCAGCCCGCCGCGCTCATGGGCATGGGCCAACGGCATCACGCTGCGCAACGAGCCCATAAAGGTCACGCCAAAGCCAAACCCGGCCACCACCGTGCCCAGGTAAAGCCACAGTGCACTGCCCAGATGAACGCCCGCCAGGGTGACGGCCACGCCAGCCATCAAGGCCGCCGAGCCGGCCAATAACACGCGCCGCGCCGGCTGCTGGCGCATCAGCATGATGCCCACGGCACCACTGAAGGTCAGGGCAAATACCAGCAGGCCGCCAATCAGCGGCGCGTTATTTCCGGTGACGGTGCGCGCCAGGGTCGGCCCCAGCGACAGATAGAAACCACCCAGCGCCCACAGGCTGATATCCACCGGCGCCACTCGCCACAAGGCGGCGCGCGCCTGCACCGGTACCCGCAGGCTGGGGCGCAATGCCGCCCAGGCACCGGGTTTGCGGCTGACTGACTCCGGCAGGTAGCGCGCCAACAGCAGAAACAGCACAAAGGCCGCCAGCAACAGCACAAACACCAGGTGCAGGGGCGCCGGCGCAAATTGCATCAGCAGGCTGCTGCCAAGCGCGCCGACCGCCAGGCCAAAGGGCGGCGCCACGCTATTGATCAGCGCCCCGCGCTCGCGGTTGAGATCCAGCAGGCTGGCGCCCAGCACACTGGTGGCCAGGCCGGTGGCAAAGCCCTGCAGCGTGCGCGCCAGCAGCAACAGGCTGACGCTGTCGGCGACGATAAACACCAGCATCGCCAGCAACTCGATCAACAAGGCCGCGAATACCAGCGGACGCCGGCCGATATGGTCGGACAGCGAACCAAACACCAGCAGCGCCACCAGCAGGCTGAAGGCGTACACCGCAAATACCCAGGTCAGGGTGCCGGCAGAAAAGCCCCAGCTCTCGCGGTACAGGCCATACAGCGGCGTCGGCGCGCTGGCAGCGGCCAGAAAGCACATGAGGATGGCCGTCAGCAGCACTGCCGACGCCGTGGCGCTCCATTGAAATGAACGGGATGTGGCAGCAGTGGCTATCATCACAGGGCCTCAAAAGCTAAGATTTAGCCTTTGCGATGCTGAACCTTTCGACCCACTAAAGCAAATACTTTGCGTTAAGGCGACCATGGTCCTTAAAGAAACCCTACGCCCAGGCGGACGCAGTGCCCGCGTACAACAAGCCGTACACCAGGCTGTGCAGGCCCTGTTGGCCGAGCGCGAGCGTGATGAAGTCACGGTGCCGCAAATTGCCGCACAAGCTGGAGTAACGCCCTCGACCATCTACCGGCGCTGGGGCGATCTGCCGACCTTGCTGGCCGATGTGGCGGTGGAGCGTCTGCGCCCCGAAGGCGAACCGCTGGATACCGGCAGCCTGCGCGGCGACCTGCTGGCCTGGGGCGAGCAATACCGCGAAGAAATGGCCTCGGGCCCCGGCCAGGCCATGGTGCGCGATGTGCTGGGCAGCGGCGCCAACGACTCGCCCTGCCAGTGCTACGCCTACACCATGAGCGTTATCCAGATCATGCTGGACCGCGCCGTGGCCCGTGGTGAACCGGCCCCCGAAGTGCGCGTGGTGATGGACCGCTTTGTCGCCCCGGTGATCTACCGCCTGCTGTTTACCACCGAACCGGTGGACCAGGCCCACGCCGAGGCCTTGCTATTGGGCTGCCTGAGCTGAAGCACAGCGGCAAACGCTTGCCGCCTCTGGCAAGCCGGCGCCGCCTTGCAACCCCTGCACAAGGCTGAAAGCACCGGAAT
>JBCECW010000126.1:0-8501 GCA_039207785.1 Pseudomonas sp.
GCCCAGGGCCGAGGCAAACAACTCGCCCAACTGGTCGCGGTCACTGCCTTCGATGGTCAGAAAGCGCCAGGGCCGCAGTTGCGCATGGTCGGGCGCGCGCAAAGCGGCACGAAACAACACCTGGCGCTGCAGTTGATCGGGGGCGGGTTCGGTCAAGCGGGGAGCGGAAACACGGTTGAGCAAGGCATCAAGCGCATCCATTGGGGGCCATCTCCTGAATAGGTACAGCGGGCATTCTAGTGGCTGAAGTAAAAAATAGCCGGGGCGATTTCAGGCAAATCTTTTAGCAACGCGCGCTAACGCAGAAACCACGGGCCTTGGCGCCCGGGTTATCGCTAGAATGTGCGCCTGCCCTTTTTCGAGCCCTTTTGCATGGTCTCACCGACGCTGCGCACCATTGGTTTTATCATCGGTATCTTTCTGATCACCCTGGCCATCAGCATGGTGGTGCCGGTGGTGACCCTGCTGATCTTCAACCGCGCAGCGGAGATCAATACCTTCCTCTGGTCCAGCCTGATCACCTTTCTCGCCGGCCTGGCACTGGTGCTACCGGGCAAGCCCGAGCATGTGCATCTGCGCCCACGGGACATGTATATGCTCACCGTCAGCAGCTGGATTGCCGTGTGCATCTTTGCCGCGCTGCCGTTTCTGCTGACCCAGCACATCAGCTACACCGACTCGTTCTTTGAAAGCATGTCCGGCATTACCGCCACCGGCTCCACCGTGCTGAGCGGGCTGGATTCCATGTCGCCAGGCATCCTGATCTGGCGTTCGCTGCTGCACTGGCTCGGCGGTATCGGTTTTATCGGGATGGCGGTGGCGATCCTGCCGCTGCTGCGTATTGGTGGCATGCGCCTGTTCCAGACCGAGTCGTCCGACCGCTCGGAAAAGGTCATGCCGCGCTCCCATATGGTGGCCAAGTACATTGCCCTGGCGTACACCGGCATCACCCTGCTGGGCACCGTGGCGTTGTGGCTGGCGGGCATGAGCTGGTTCGATGCGTTGAACCACGCGATGTCGGCGATTTCCACCGGCGGTTTTTCCACCTCCGACCAATCCCTGGCGCACTGGCCGCAACCAGCCGTGCACTGGGTGGCCGTGGTGCTGATGATCCTCGGCAGCCTGCCGTTTGCCCTGTATGTGGCCACCCTGCGCGGCAACCGCAAGGCGCTGATCCGTGACGAACAGGTGCGTGGTTTTTTTGCCTTGCTGCTGACTACCTGGTTGGTGATGACCCTGTGGTATTGGCTGACCACCGACCTGCCCTGGTACGACGCCCTGCGCCATGTGGCCGTCAACGTCACCTCGGTGGTCACCACCACCGGCTTTGCCCTGGGCGACTACAGCCTGTGGGGCAACTTTTCGCTGATGATCTTTTTCTACCTGGGCTTTATTGGCGGCTGTTCGGGCTCCACCGCTGGCGGGATCAAGATCTTCCGCTTCCAGGTGGCCTATATCCTCCTGCGCGCCAACCTGCACCAATTGATTCACCCGCGTGCGGTGATCAAGCAGAACTACAACGGCCACCGCCTCGACGAAGACGTGGTGCGCTCGATCCTGACCTTTTCGTTTTTCTTCGCCATCACCATCTGCGTGATGGCCCTGGGCTTGTCGCTGATGGGGCTGGACTGGATTACCGCGCTGACCGGTGCGGCCAGCACGGTGTCTGGCGTGGGGCCGGGGTTGGGTGAAGTGATCGGGCCCGCGGGTAACTTCGCCAGCTTGCCCGATGGCGCCAAATGGCTGCTGTCGCTGGGGATGCTGCTGGGGCGGCTGGAGATCATCACCGTGTTGGTGCTGTGCGTGCCGGCCTTCTGGCGGCATTGAGGTACTAACCGATCGGCTGCGCGTCGGCGTGGCCGCGTTAAAAAAGGGTTTTGAATGCTCATGGGCTACAGCCCACTGCGCTTCAAAACCCTTTTTTGCCTTGCCTCGCTCTAGCTCGCTCGATCTCGATTTGTGTGAGGCATATGCCCACAAGATCAAAAGTGGCGAGCGTTACATCTGCGCCCGATACTCCCCCGGCGTGCTATCGAACCAGCGGCGAAACGCGCGGAAGAAATTGCTGGGGTCGGCAAAACCCAGCAGGTAGGCAATTTCCAATAACGTCAGCTCGGGCTGGGCCAGGTATTGCACCGCCAGCTCGCGGCGGGTGTCGTCCAGCAATTGCTGGAAGCTGGTGCCCTCCTCCTGCAAACGGCGCTGCAGGGTGCGCTGCGACAGGTGCAAGGCCTGGGCCACGGTGTCGCGCTTGGGCTCGCCCTGGGGCAGCAGGCGACACAGCAGTTGCCTGGCCTGGTGGGTCATACGGCTTTCGGAAAAACGCGCCAGGTATTCACCGGCAAAGCGGTCATGCAATTGCGCCAGCGCCGGGTTGGCGCTGGGCAACGGTGCGTCCAGGTCGGCGCGCTCGAACACCAGGGCGTAATGCTCGGCATTGAATTGCAAGGGTGCCTGGAACACCTGCTGATACGGCGCCAGATCGGCCGGCGCGTCGCCCTGGAAACACACTTTCTGCGGGCGCAGTTCCTTGCCCGTTATCCAGCGGCAGAATGCCAGGGTATAAGCCAGCGAAGCCTCGGCGCTCTGCCGCGCGGGGATCAGGCGGTCGCCATGGATGGCCAGCGTCAGGGCATAGCCATCGGGCTGCGGACGGAAATTAAGGTCGGCCCCTTCGGCAATGATTCGCTGGAAACGCACCAGGCGGGTAAAGGCCTCTTTCAGGCTGCGGCTGGACATGCATGCATAGCCGACCACATGAAAGGACGCCGGGCGCACCACCTTGGCCAGGTTCAAACCGATCGCCGGGTTGCCGGAAAGCTGCACGGCGCGGCCCCAGACGCGGGTCATGCCGTCCTGGGAAAAGCGCGCATCGGGGTCAGTCAGCGCCTCGTAATCCAGGCCCAGCTCGGCAAACAGCGGGCGGCAATCGACGCCACCCATTTCCAGGCCATGGACGATGGCCAAAACCCAACTCGAAGACGTCGTACGTTCGCTCATGCAGGAGTTCTTGTTCTGGTGTACGGGACGAAAACGCAGCGAGCACGCGCAGTAGTTTTCGAGCGCAAAGATAACAAAGTGGCGCTGATTGTCACTGGCCCGGGAGGACACTCGACCTACACTTCAGTGCACCGTGCCCTACATACGACAACAACAGGAGGTGTGCCATGAGCACGCAAGCCGCCGAACGTTTTACCAGCTTTGCGCAGTTCTACCCCTACTACCTGCAAGAACACAGCAACCCGGTGTGCCGCCGTCTGCATTACGTGGGCAGCCTGTTGGTGCTGAGCATTCTGGGTTATGCCCTCTTTACTCAACAGTGGCTGTGGCTGCTGGCCATGCCGCTGGCCGGCTATGGGTTTGCCTGGGTCGGCCATTTTATTTTCGAGAAAAACCGTCCCGCGACCTTCGACTACCCGCTGTATAGCTTGGCCGGCGACTGGGTGATGTTGAAGGATGCGTTTACCGGCCGAATCCCGTTCTAAATCGTAGGAGCCAGCTTGCTGGCGAACCCTGCACCCTCGTTTCCAGGGTTCGCCAGCAAGCTGGCTCCTACAGATAACAATCCAACCAAACAACAATAAAAATTGGAGAACCCTGATGAACGCTCACGCCCGCTTTACCCATATGCAAGATGGCACCGCCGAAGACTGGGCGATCATTGCCCAGGACTTTATGGCCTTCGCCAAGCTATTGCCGGACCGCGTCATGACCCACCTCAAGTTGCTGGATGGCGATTTTGGTGGCTTTCCGGTGGACCGCCTGACCCACTCGCTGCAAACCGCCACCCGCGCCCACCGCGACGGCCGCGATGAGGAGTACGTGGTGTGCGCGCTGCTGCATGACATCGGCGACACCCTCGGCACCTTCAACCACCCGGATATTGCCGCGGCGATGCTCAAGCCGTTTGTCAGCGCGGAAAACCATTGGATGGTGGAAAAACACGGGATTTTCCAGGGCTACTACTTCTTCCATCACCTGGGCATGGACCGTCTGCTGCGCGAGCAATTCAAGGACCACCCGCAATACCTGCCCACCATCGAGTTCTGCGCCAAATACGATGCCGCCGCATTCGACCCTGAGTACGAACACCTGCCGCTGGAGTTCTTTGAACCGATGCTGCGCCGGGTTTTCGCCCAGCCGAAAAACTCGGTGTACAAGGCCGCTACCGAGCACGCCGAATAATGGCATAAAGCCAGCCGAAAACCGCCGGAGCCCTTGATTCCGGCCTTTCGGCGGGCGCTATTGGCGCTGAAACTTTTGCTGGTTATGATCCCCCACCAATCAAAAGCATGGCCTCTGTTTTGCAGAGTGCGAAGGCGTCCTACAGAGACGTCAGAAAATCAGCAGGGATCGTGTCAACGCCATGAAGTCAGCCAGTATCGAGCGTCCGATTGACTTACCGTCTTTACCCCTTCGCGAGTACTACTCCAGGGTACTGGCCTATATCGCCATGGCGGCCAGCATCGCGGCCGGCACCTTTATTCAGTACTTCGGCTACAACATCCTCTGGATGGTGCCTTACGCCCTGCTCTACCCCCACCTGGCTCACCACCTGAGCCAACGTTTCAAAAGCGAACACCCGCGCGAGACCAATCTGGTTCTGCTGTTTATCGACGCCCTGCATAGCGGTGCAGCCATTGCGCTGCTGAGCTATAGCGCGGTACCCAGCCTGATGATCGTGCTGACCCTGGTATTCAGCGCCCTGATTATCGGCGGCCTGCGTTACCTGGGCCTGTCACTGCTGATTGCCGCCAGCGGCATGGTGCTGACCAGCGTGCTGGTGCAACCGGAACTGAAAACCGCCACGCCCACCCTGGTGGCCGTGATCAGCGTGCTGTTCAGCACCTTGTATATCTGCATCACCGCCTACTTTGTGCACCAACAGGGCCTGCGCCTGGATATCGCCCGCGGCGAAATCAAGCGCGAGCAGGAAAAGGCCGCGCGCCTGGCGCGCAACCTGGCCAAGTACCTGTCGCCGCAGGTATGGGAGTCGATCTTCAGCGGCAAGAAAGCCGTGCGCCTGGAAACCCAGCGCAAGAAGCTCACGGTGTTTTTCTCCGATATCAAGGGCTTTACCGAGCTGTCCGAAGAGCTGGAAGCCGAGGCCCTGACCGACCTGCTCAACACCTACCTCAACGAAATGTCGAAGATCTGCCTGAAATACGGCGGCACCATCGACAAATTTATCGGCGACTGCGTGATGGTGTTTTTTGGCGACCCGTCCAGCCAGGGCGCCAAGAAAGATGCGGTAAACGCCGTGTCCATGGCCATTGCCATGCGCAAGCATATGAAGGTGCTACGCCAGCAGTGGCGCGCCCAGGGCATTACCAAGCCGCTGGAAATCCGCATGGGCTTGAACACCGGCTACTGCACCGTGGGTAACTTCGGCGCCGATACGCGCATGGACTACACCATCATCGGCCGCGACGTAAACCTGGCCAGCCGCCTGGAAAGCGCCGCCGACTCCGGCGAAATCCTGATTTCCCACGAGACCTACTCGCTGGTCAAAGACGTGATCATGTGCCGCGACAAAGGCCAGATCACGGTCAAGGGCTTTACCCGGCCGGTGCAGATCTACCAGGTGGTGGACTTCCGCCGGGACCTGGGCGCGGCGTCCAGCTATGTCGAGCATGAATTGCCGGGCTTCTCCATGTACCTGGATACCAACGGCATCCAGAACTACGACAAGGAGCGGGTCATCCAGGCGCTGAACCTGGCGGCGGAGAAGTTGCGCGACAAGGTCATCGTTTAACGACCGCAGCCCTCTCCCCCGGCCCCTCTCCCGCAAGCGGGCGAGGGGTGACGTATGGCTTCAGCGTTGTGCAATCTGCCCCTTCGCCCGCTTGCGGGAGAGGGCTGGGGAGAGGGGTTCTTTAGGCCACCACCTCAACACCCAATTCCACCATCTCCCCATCCAGCAACGGCTGTTGCGCCAGAAACTCCAGCGCCGATGCGCGCCACGACAGCTTCTGCGCCGCCTGGGCGCAGCGCTGGCGGTCCAGGCTTAACGCCGCCAGGCACGCCGTACGCAGATCTTCGTCCATTACCCCACTAACGCCCTGCTCCAACACATCCAACGGCCCTGGCACCGGGAATGCCGCCACCGGCGTGCCGCAGGCCAGCGCTTCGAGCATTACCAGGCCATAGGTATCGGTACGCGAGGGAAATACCAGCACACTGGCCTCACTGTAGGCCTGCGCCAAGGCCGGGCCATGCTGGTAACCGTGAAAGGCCACCTGCGGGTAGCGGGCTTGCAGTTCGGCGCGTTGCGGGCCGTCGCCGATCACCTGCTTTGCGCCGGGCAGATCCAGGGCCAGAAACGCTTCCAGGTTTTTCTCCGGTGCTACCCGGCCGACATAGAGAAACACCAGGCGCTTGGGCACCTGCACGTTGGCCTGGAAGCGCGTCAGGTCCACGCCTTTGCGCCACAACTGCAAACGCTGCAAACCCCAGCCGTGGAACTCTGCACGCAGGCGCTCGGTGGTCACCAGCACCGCCTGGCTCGGCGCATGAAACCGGCGCAAATAGGCGTAGCCCCAGGCCAGCGGAATACGCGGCCAGCGGGTATGCACATACTCGGGAAAGCGTGTGTGGATGGCGCTGGAAAACGCCAGGCCGCGCTTGTTCAGCCAGCGGCGGGCGGTCCAGCCCAACGGCCCTTCGGTGGCCAGATGGACGCAGTCGGGGCGAAAGTCGCGGATTGCCGCGCCGACATTCCACAAATCCCATACCAGCGGGATTTCCGGGTAGGTCGGGCAAGGCACATGGCGAAAGTCAGCTGGCGACAGCAGCTTGACCAGATGCCCGAGCCCGCGCAGCTCGGCGACCAAGGCCTGCAAGCTGGTGACCACGCCATTGACCTGGGGCGACCAGGCGTCCGTAACAATCAGAATCCGCAAGGGTAAACCTCCGACAGGGTTAGGCCGAGCCTGCCGCCCTTGCATGACGCTAACGTGGCGCTGCAGCGACGTTTGCATGACAACCATCGGCAACTCGCCGGTTTTTGCCGATATCGGCGCACTGGAGGCTTCTCGTTTGAGAATTATTCCTATATAAAACAACTCCTATTTCAGGAGACCCGGCATGTCGCGTCCCGACCCCCTTCTTGCCAGCGACATGCACCGGCTCTACAGCGAGCATCACCACTGGCTGCGCCAGTTATTGCAGCGCCGCCTGCATTGCCCCAGCGATGCCGCCGACCTTACCCATGACACCTTCTTGCGCGTGCTGGCCGGGCGCGACCTGAGCCTGATTCGCGAACCGCGTTCGTACCTGGCCACCGTGGCACGTGGGCTGCTGATCAACCATTACCGCCGCCGCGAGCTGGAACGCGCCTATCTGCAAGCGCTGGCACAGATGCCGGCGGAATTGGCCCCGGGGCCGGAGCTGCGTTATTCCCTGCTGCAAACCCTGATCGAGATCGACGCCATCCTCGACGGCTTGCCGGCCAAGGTACGCACGGCCTTTCTGCTGTCCCAGCTCGAAGGCCTGACCTACGCGCAGATTGCCGAGCGCCTGAACGTGTCCCATAGCTCGGTGAAGCAATACATGCTCAAGGCCGTCAGCCATTGCATGAGCCTGGCGCTATGAGCGGCGAACCGTCCCGGCAGGCGTTGATCGAGGCGGCGCGCTGGTTTGTCGAGCTGCATTCCGGTGAGGCCGACGAGCAGCAACAGCAGCAATGGCGTACCTGGCTGCACGCCACCGCCGAACACCAGCAAGCCTGGGCCCGCGCCACCGCCATGGGCCAGCGCCTGCAAGGCGTGCCCGGTGAACTAGGCCTGGCCACCCTCAATGCACCGCGCGGCCTGGATCGCCGCCAGGCGGTAAAAGCCCTGGCCGTGTTGCTGGGAGTCGGTGCCGTGGGCATGGGCACCTGGCGCGAGCAACCCTGGCAAGTGTGGCGTGCCGACTACCGCACTCAGGTGGGTGAAACCCGCGAAGTGCTGCTGGCCGACGGCACCCAGCTGACCCTGAATACCGCCAGCGCCGTGAATGTGCGCCTGGACGCGGAACAACGCCTGGTGCACCTGCTGGAGGGCGAAATCCTTATCGACAGCGGCAAGGACCCCCGCCCCCTGCGTATCCAGACCGCCGAAGGCCTGGTTACCCCGCTGGGCACGCGCTTTCTGGTGCGCCAGCAAGACCAGCACACTGAGGTGGCGGTCTTCAGCGGCCAGGTCGCCCTGCTGCCCGCCAACGGCCATGGCCCGAACACCGTCCTGAATGCCGGCCAGCGCAGCCGCTTTGACCGCCAGGGGGCGATGCCGCCGAGCGCCGCCGTGGTCGACCAGTTGGCCTGGACCCAGGGCATGCTGATTGCCGATAACCTGACGCTCGCCGACCTGCTTACCGAACTGGGCCGCTATCGCCATGGCTACCTGGGCTGTTCTACGCAGATCGCCAGCCTGCGGATTTCCGGCGCGTTCCCGCTTAACAACAGCGACCGCGCCCTGGCCGCACTGGAGAAAGAACTGCCCGTGCAGGTGCGGCGTATG
>JBCECW010000127.1:0-1475 GCA_039207785.1 Pseudomonas sp.
CTCCAGCACTTCGATGGATTGGCTGGCCGGCTCGCGGGTGCACTTTGCCGAGGTGCTGCTGACGCGCACCGGGGTGTTGGTGCCGCTGATGCTGCTGGGTTTTTCCACCGAGGCGATGAATGCCTATGTGATTCTGATTGGTGTGCAGGCGGTACTGGCCCACGCCAATGTGAAGATCAATGGTGGCTGGCTGAACTACATCCTGGTGCTACCGCGTTATCACCATTGGCACCACGCCCGGCATATCGACTACATCTACAAGAACTACGCCATCCACACGCCCTTGGTGGACATGCTGTTCGGCACCTTCAAGCTGCCGCCCAACGAGTGGCCCAAGCGCTATGGCGTGTTCGGCAAGGAGTTGCCCAACGGCATGTTGAAGCAGTTGGTGTATCCGCTGAAACGCAAGGAGCCTACGCAGTAACGGCACCCCGGAAATCGCTTGGTGCGCGTAGCGCACCCTACGGTTTTTGGGTAAACGAGGCGTTCCGAATCGGTGCGGTAACGTAGGGTGCGCTCCGCGCACCAAGGCGCCGGTCAGGCCTCCGCGCTGGCCATGCCTACCGGCGCTCGCGCTTGTTCGGCGCCGTCACTCAGGTAGTGGATAAAGCTCGCCAAACGCAGGTAATCCAGCGTTTCCATCAAGGGTGGCTCGGCATGGATGGGGTGTTTTGGGCTTTCGTGTTCAGACTCGGGTTGACAGTTCATCACTTGCTCCAAATACTGTATGCATAACCAGCTTACAGGGATTTTGTCATGTCGTTCAACCTCAGCCAGTTGCCTGCCGCCGAACGGATTGCCATCCAGCACCATCGTCAGTTTTGCCTGCAAAGCCATGAGCGCCAACTCGAGCTGGAGGTGGACGCGGCCTGGGAATGCAGCCGTTTGCTCGATGCGCGCGGGGAGAAAAAGGCGGGGTGGCGGGACTGGGTTGTCGAGCAGTTGGCGGCCCTGGATGACTCGCTGCTGGAAGCCAGAATCAAGCACCGACTTAACGCTTACCTGAAGGGCAATGGGCAGAGCCGCCATGCGTGAAACCTTGATCAAACTGTTACTCGCGCCCCTGCTGTTGCTGCAGGGCGTGTATGTGCGCCGTGTGACACCCAGGTTGCCGGAGCCGCCGGGCGAGCGGGCGGGGGTCACGGGCACTGGCCCGCATCTGCGTGTGTTGGTGTTGGGCGATTCGGCGGCGGCCGGCGTCGGCGTCAGCAGCCAGGCCGAGGCGCTGACCGGGCAACTGGTGAGCCACCTGGCGCGCGATTACCGGGTGAGCTGGAAACTGGCGGCGCAGTCAGGCTTTGGTGTCGCGCAGGTGACGGCGATGGTCGATAGCAGTACCACCGAGCCGTTTGATGCAGTGGTGGTGTCGGTCGGTGTGAATGATGTAACCGGCGGGTTATCGGCCAGCGCGTGGTGCGCGGCCATGGGGCGGTTGCTGGATGTGTTGCAGTGGAAGTACGGCGCGCGCCCGGTGT
>JBCECW010000127.1:1485-2393 GCA_039207785.1 Pseudomonas sp.
GCCGATGCATGCGTTTACCGCGTTGCCGCAGCCGTTGCGTTGGTACCTGGGTCGGCGCGCGCGCCAGCTCAATGTGGCGTTGGCGCAGTTGGTTAACGGGCGGATGGACTGTGTGCTGCAAGCCAGCGAGTTGCCGTTGCATGGCGAGGCTTTGGCGGCAGATGGTTTTCACCCTGGGGCGACCAGCTATGCGCTGTGGGCCGAGGGCACGGCCAATACCATGCGCGAGTATTTTTCCGACCCCGTTTCATTGGGTGGCCGCCTGGTTAAAACCCCGGCGTTGTAGGGGTAGGAGCCAGCTTGCTGGCGAACCAGGCGCTGTGGTGTCCCTGCCTAACCGCGTTAGGGCTATTCGCCAGCAAGCTGGCTCCTACGGGATTACCTGAGCATTACCGCCTTAGCCGAGCAACGCTGACACACGCCGCCACCCCAGCCGCCAGCGCAGCCACCCCAACCGCCAGGTGCATGGCGTGGATATCGGCGGCGATATCAGCGGCCGCATTCGCCGCACTGGCGGTGTAGCTGGCCAGAATAATCGCCACTAGGGCCGCGCCAAAACACTGGCCAAAGGTGCGCACGATAGCCAGCACGCCGGAGGCGCTGCCGCTACGTTCGCGGCTGACGTTGGCGAGCAGTTCGCGGTTGTTGGGGCTTTGGAAAAAGCCAAAACCCACGCCGCATAAAAATTCCTTCCAGAGAATATCCAGGGCCTGCGGGCTGGGCACAAAGGCCAGGAGCAGCAAGCCAAGGGCGAACAAGGCCAGGCCGATAGTGGAGAGCAGCGCCGGTCGGTAATGGTCGGCGAGCCTGCCGGCCGGCGGCGCGGCCAGCACAATGCCGATGGGCCAGGCGGTAAACAGCAAGGCGGCGTGAAATACGCTGTAGCCGTAGGCGTACTGAAACAGAAA
>JBCECW010000127.1:2403-6325 GCA_039207785.1 Pseudomonas sp.
ATGATCATGATGCCCTGGCTGACAAACGCGGCCAGCGAGGTCAGCGCGGCCAGGGAAAAACGCGCCGAGGCAAAGATATCCAGCGGCAGCAGCGGCACTGGTGCACGTTGTTGGCGGCGCACGAAGGCGAGGGCGGTCAACACCGTAATGGCGCTATAAACACCGGCCATCAGCAGATCGGGGCCATGTTCGGCGGCGTTGCTAAAACTGTCGGTGGCCATGATCGCAGCCCCCATGGCCAGCGCCGAGAGGCAGGCGCCGATCAGGTCGAATGGGCCTTTGACCGTTGCCGTTCTGGGCACCGCACGCAGCGCCAGGGTAACGCCGACAATGCCCAGGGGAATGTTCAGGGCAAATAACCATTCCCAGCCCGCCACCGATAACACGATGCCGCCCAAGGTCGGGCCAATTGCCGTACTGGCCGCCACCATCAGGGCATTGAGCCCGAGTATTCGCCCCAGCAAGCGGGTGGGAAATACCGTGCGGTAGATCGCCGGCCCGATGCTTAACGCCGCCGCCCCGCCAATCCCCTGCAGCACCCGCATGGCGGTGAGCATTTCCAGGTTGACCGACAAGGCGCAGCCCAGCGAAGCCAGGGTAAATACCGCGCCACCACTGGCATACAGGGCGCGAAACCCCACGCGGGTGGCCAGGGCCGAGAAGGTGATCAAGGTCATTGCAGCGGCGAGCAGATAGCCGTTGGCCACCCAGATGGCATCGGCAGCGGGCACCTTCAGTGCGGTGGAAATCGAGGGCAGGGCGACATTGACGATGGTGCCGTCGAGCACTGCCATGGCGGTGGTAGTCATTACCGCGATGGTCGCCAGGCGCCGCGCTTTGCCAGGGGCGCCGTCGTCGCCAGGCAGGTCGGTAAACAGTCCCATAGGTCCTCGTGTGTGCGGCCGCTAACAACTGTCGTGCAATTGTCAGCAAATGTGTCAACAGGCTACTAGGCTATCTGACGTCTTAAACAGCCGCCGGCGAACCCTGCGGATACTACCTGGCGTACAACGGAGAACAACCCATGCATATAAATCTGGCGGGCAAAACTGCACTGGTCACTGGCTCTACTGGCGGCATCGGTTTTGCCATTGCCGAAGGCCTGGCCCTGAGTGGTGCCCATGTAATCGTCAACGGTCGCAGCAACGGCTCGGTGGAAAAGGCCCTGGCGCGTCTGCGCGATTCGGCGCCAAGCGCCAAGGTCAGCGGCATTGCCGCCGATGTCAGCAATGCCGACGGCGCTGCGGCGCTGCTGGCCAAGCTGCCGGCGGTGGATATCCTGGTGAACAACACCGGCATCTACGGCATGGCGGATTTTTTCGATACCTCCGACGAAACCTGGGACAGCTATTGGGAAACCAACGTGATGTCCGGCGTGCGCCTGAGCCGTGCCCTGGTGCCGGCGATGGTCAAGCGTGGTTGGGGCCGGGTGGTGTTTATCTCCTCGGAGTCGGGCCGCAATATCCCGGCCGATATGGTCCATTACGGCGTCAGTAAAACCGCGCAGCTCTCGGTATCCCGTGGCTTGGCCAAGGCGGTGGCGGGCAGCGGCGTAACCGTCAACAGTGTGCTGCCAGGGCCGACGCTGTCCGATGGCTTGGCGGATCTGCTCGCCGAGCAACAGGCCAAATCCGGCAAAAGCATGGAAACGGTGGCGGCCGAATTTGTCATGGCGCACCGGCCTACGTCGCTGATTCAGCGCGCGGCGTCGGTGGAAGAGGTGGCCAACCTGGTCGTGTATATCTGCTCCACCCAGGCCTCGGCCACCACCGGCGCGGCGCTGCGTGTGGATGGCGGCGTGGTGGACGATATTCTCTAAGCCAACCGCCACAAAGGGCGGTTAATCAGCCGCCCTGTTTTTTTGACGTCAACGTAAAACTGCAACAAACCCGCAATGTCGGTTTGCCATCATGCTGCCTCCTCGTTAATGCGATGGCTCCAGCATGCTCACTGAAACCCGTCAATTTATGCGTCCGCGGCTGCCCAAGGATCATCGCTGTGCCGGTGATCTGTGCACCGAAGTGCCTGCCATCAGTGCCGACACCACCAATGCCTTGGTGATGGAAGTGTTTGCCTCGCAGAAAGAAGAGCTGGTGTGCCTGGCGGTGGTGGAGGGTGGTCGGCCGATTGGCCTGATCAACCGCAATATCTTTCTCTCGCAGATGAGCAAGCCGTTTCACCGCGAGATCTACGACAAGAAAAGCTGCATCGCCTTTATGGACAAGGAGCCGCTGGTGGTCGATGCCGAGATGAGCATCGAAGACCTGTCGTTCAAGGCGGTGGAATACGGCGAAAAGGCCCTGGCCGATGGTTTTATCGTCACCCGCGACGGTGCCTTTATGGGCCTGGGCAATGGCTTGCGGCTGATGGGCGTGGTGGCGGCCATCCAGGCTGAGCGCAATCGGCAGATGATGCAGAGCATCGAATACGCCAGCGTGATTCAGCGCGCCATGTTGCGTGCCTCCCGCGAGGCCTTGGCGTCGACCCTGGAGGACGCCGCCCTGGTATGGGAACCCCGCGACGTGGTTGGCGGCGACTTTTATCACTTCACCGCGTACCCCGATGGCTGGTTTGGTGCGATTGCCGACTGCACCGGCCACGGCGTGCCGGGCGCCTTTATGACCATGATCGCGTCGTCGTCATTGACCCAGGCATTGGCCCAGCATGGTCCGCGCGACCCCGCGCTGTTGCTCTCGGCCGTGAATAAAAGCGTTAAAGGTTTGCTTGGCCAGGTAAATGGCGTGGACGACACGCCCGAGTCGGACGATGGCCTGGATGCGGCCTTTATCTGGTTCGACAGCGCGGCCTGCACCTTGAGCTTTGCCGGCGCCAACCTGGGCCTGCATATCCTCGCGCCGGGTGCCGAACAGTTTGAAAGCCATGCTGGCCAGCGTATGGGCGTGGGGTATGTAAATAGTGCCTTCGACTACCAATGGCCGATCAGCCGCATTGCCGTGGCGCCTAATAGCCTGGTGTTTATTACCACCGACGGCCTGATCGATCAGGTCGGCGGGCCAAAAAATATTTCCCTCGGCAAGCGCCATATCTTCAAGGCGATTGTTGAGCACCGGGAAAAATCCACGACCGAAATTTGCGCCGCCTTGCAGCGCACCCTGGCGAGCTGGCAGCACAGCCAGACCCGCCGCGACGACGTCACCCTGTTTTGTGCACGCCTTTCTTGTAACAGCAGGACCCACGATGAATAACCCCTACACATACTCCGCCACTCAGGACTGCACCTTCTTCGAGTTGGCCAAGCAGCGCGACGTGATTTTCTATCACATGGGCTATTTCTCGCAGAACATCATTGCCGCCATGGCGGAAGTGGTGAAGCTGCAATTGGAAATATCCGGGGTCAATGGCCCCACGCGGCGCAAGCTGTTTTCCTCGTTTATCGAGCTGTCGCAAAACATCATTCATTACTCGTCGGATTCGCTTAGCGCTGAGCAAACCAACGCCTCGTCGCTGCGCCAGGGCGCGGTGTGCATCAGCGCCGAAGACGATCACCACCTGATGCTCTGCGCCAACCCGATTGCCAGCAAGGACGTGGAACGCCTGCGGGAAAAGCTCGAGCCGCTGCGCACCATGTCGGTGGAAGAAATCAAGCAGGCCTACAAAGTGACCCTGCGGGCGGAAACGCCCGAAGGCAGCAAGGGCGCGGGGCTCGGTTTTCTGACCATGGCCCGCGATGCCTGCTCGCCCTTGGAGTTCAGCTTCCAGACGATGTCGGATGACCCTGACACCACGCTGTTCTGTCTTAAATCCGTAATCTGAAATGAGCGACACTACCGCCATGGACAATATCTATATCGAAGCAACCAGCACCTCGCCCGAAGTCGATTTCAAATTCGACAGCCATCAGCTGACGCTGCGCGGTGAGTCGTACCCGGAAAACGCGGCGGCGTTCTACGCCCCCATCACC
>JBCECW010000127.1:6335-8498 GCA_039207785.1 Pseudomonas sp.
CCCATTACCCAGCAATTGCGCAGCTACCTGGGTGGCCTGCAGGACGTGACGGTAACCGTCGATATCGCCTTGTCGTACTTCAATAGCTCCAGCACCAAGATGCTGTTCAGCATCTTTGATGCCCTGGACGAGTCGGCCAGGCAGGGCAATACCATTCGGGTGAACTGGTATTTCGATGAAGAAGACGAAACCGTTTTCGAGTTTGGTGAAGAGCTCAAGGCCGATTTCGAAGCCATTGAATTTAACGACTGCCCTGTTGGCGTTTGAGCAAGGATGTAAGGCCATGTCTGCGTCAGTGAGTCCAGGAGCCAGCGCAGCCGACACCGCGCCCAACCTGTTTAGCAGTGAGGCCGAAGCGCTTGAACGCGTGCGGGCGGTGCTGGCCCAGAGCGAGGCCGATCCGCAGTTGTATAAAAATGCGCTGGCAGAGTTGTTGGTGCATTTCGAACGCCTGATGCGCGAAACGCGGCGGCTGATTGGCCGCAGCGACCGCGCCGAGCGTGAGATGCATACGCTGAACGGCCAGTTGCAAACCCTGGCCCACCAGCTGGAATACCGCGCCACCCACGATGCGCTCACGGGCGTGCTTAACCGTGGCGCGGTGATCGAGCAAACCATCCAGGCCCTGGAAAAAACCGGCGCGGTGATGGTGGTGCTGGATATCGACTTCTTTAAACAGATAAACGATGACTTTGGTCATCCGGCGGGCGATGCGGTGATTCAAGGCATTGTCGGCTGCCTGCGGCAGATTGTCGGGGATCGCGGCCTGATTGGCCGGGTCGGTGGTGAAGAGTTCACCGTGGTGCTGCCAGCCGGCGGGCTGGAGGAGGGCGTGGCCATGGCCGAGGCCATGCGTGCGGCGATTGCCGCCCATGTGTTTGCCGCCCCGGTAGATCGCCAGATCAGCGCCAGCTTTGGCGTCAGTGCCTGCGTCATGGGCACACCGTTCGAAATCGCCTATGGCCTGGCCGATAGCGCGTTATACCGGGCCAAGAAGGCCGGGCGTAATCGGGTTGAAGCCGCAGAAGATTAAGAGAGCTTCGCGAGCAAGCTCGCTCCTACAGGACCGCACAAACCGTAGGAGCGAGCTTGCTCGCGAAGCTTTTCGCCCGCCCAAACCGCGTTCTTGACGCACTTCGTTACAGCTCCCCGCCCATTCTTATCCCTTTCGCCATATCACGTTCATAAAACTGCAACAGCGCTCCTGCACAGTTCTGCCACCCTTTGTATGGAGTCTCGTCGATGAAAGGTTTGTTTAAGTCTGCTGTGCTCGCAGTTGCCGTTTCCGTTAGCGCAACTTCCGTCTTCGCTGCTGAAAACGTGCGCCTGACCGGTTCCGGCGCCAGCTTCCCAGCCCCGATCTACCTCACCTGGTTCAAAGACTTCAGCAAGAAAGCTGAAGGCGTGACCGTGGACTACCAGTCCAAGGGTAGCGGTGCCGGTGTGCAGGACTTCCTGAACAAGACCGTCGACTTCGCCGCCAGCGACTCGGCCATGAAAGACGAAGATATCGCCAAGGTGGCCGAAGGCGCGCAACTGCTGCCAATGACCGCCGGCGAAATCGTCTTGGCCTACAACCTGCCAGGCAACCCCAAGGGCCTGAAGCTGCCGCGCGATGTGTACTCCAACATCTTCCTGGGCAAGATCACCAAGTGGAACGACCCGCAGATTGCTGCGGCCAACCCTGAGCTGAAACTGCCAGAGCTGCCGATCACCGTGGTTGTTCGCGCTGACTCCAGCGGCACCACCGCGGTATTCACCAAGCACCTGGCCGCCATCAACGCCGATTTCAACAAGGATCTGGGCGAAGGCAACACCGTTAACTGGCCCGCCAGCGACAAGTTCATCAAGTCGCCGAAAAACGATGGCGTAACCGCCACCGTACGCCAGACCCCGGGCGCCATCGGCTATATCGAATACGGCTTCGCCAAGCTGGCCAAGGTCGACTTCGCCGAGCTGCAAAACAAGGCCGGCAAATACGTGGTACCGAACGCCGAAAGCGGTGCCGAGGCCCTGGCCGCAGTGAAGATGCCAGAAAGCCTGGTGGCCTGGCTGCCGGACCCGGATGGTGCCAAGTCCTACCCGATCACTTCGTACACCTGGCTGATTTTCCGCAAGGACAACGGCAACCCAGCCAAGGCCAAGGCCATGCGCGACATGATC
>JBCECW010000128.1:0-8108 GCA_039207785.1 Pseudomonas sp.
TGGCTGATGCTGCTCGTGAAGGCGGGCTGGAGTTCTAAGTTATGGCAAATAACGATCAAAGACGCGACAGCCGTGACAGCGGCAACGACGAAGGCTACATCGAGAAACTGGTTCAGGTTAATCGTGTAGCTAAAACCGTAAAAGGCGGCCGTATCTTCACTTTCACCGCGTTGACCGTGGTTGGTGATGGCAAGGGCCGTGTAGGTTTCGGTCGTGGCAAGTCTCGCGAAGTACCAGCTGCTATCCAGAAAGCTATGGAAGCTGCTCGTCGCAACATGATTCAAGTGGACCTGAACGGCACCACTCTGCAATACGCAATGAAGTCTGCCCATGGCGCCTCCAAGGTGTACATGCAGCCTGCTTCTGAAGGTACCGGTATCATCGCTGGCGGCGCTATGCGTGCCGTTCTCGAAGTTGCTGGCGTGCAGAACGTGTTGGCCAAGTGCTACGGCTCGACTAACCCGGTAAACGTGGTTCACGCCACTTTCAAGGGTTTGAAGGCTATGCAATCCCCAGGTTCGATTGCTGCCAAGCGCGGCAAGAGCGTTGAGGAGATCCGCTGATCATGGCTACCGTTAAAGTAACGCTGATCAAAAGCACCGCCGGCCGTATCCCTAACCACATTCTGTGCGTTAAGGGTCTGGGTCTGCGCCGCATCGGTCACACTGTAGAAGTTCTTGATACTCCGGCTAACCGCGGGATGATCAACAAGGCTTACTACATGCTGCGAGTTGAGGGTTAACACATGTACCTGAACGATCTGAGTCCTGCGCCGGGTTCCCGTCGCGAGAAGCACCGTCCGGGCCGTGGTATCGGTAGCGGTTTGGGTAAGACTGGTGGCCGTGGTCACAAAGGTCAGACCTCCCGTTCCGGTGGCACCATCGCTCCGGGCTTTGAAGGCGGTCAACAGCCGCTGCATCGCCGTCTGCCGAAGTTCGGCTTCGTCTCCCTGAAGGCAATGGATCGTGCAGAAGTTCGCACCTCCGAGCTGAATAAAGTGGAAGGGGACGTTGTTACTCTGCAGTCCCTGAAGGATGCCAACCTGATTAATCAAAACGTGCAGCGTGTGAAAGTCATGCTGTCCGGTGAGATTACTCGTGCGGTAACCCTCAAAGGTATCGCCGCCACCAAAGGTGCGCGCGCGGCTATCGAAGCAGCTGGCGGCAAATTCGAGGAATAAATGGCTAAGCAAGGTGCTCTCTCAGCGCTCAGCAATGGCGGGTTATCCGAGCTCTGGGCTCGTCTGCGCTTTCTCCTTATGGCGATCATCGTCTATCGAGTAGGTGCTCACATCCCAGTTCCAGGTATCAACCCGGACCGGTTGGCGGATCTGTTTCGACAGAATGAGGGGACCATTCTTAGCTTGTTCAACATGTTTTCCGGCGGCGCGCTGGAGCGCATGAGCATTTTTGCACTGGGGATCATGCCGTACATTTCGGCGTCGATCATCATGCAGCTCATGACTGCTGTTAGCCCGCAGCTGGAGCAGTTGAAGAAGGAAGGTGAAGCTGGCCGTCGTAAGATCAGCCAGTACACCCGCTACGGCACCTTGATCCTGGCATTTGTACAAGCTACCGGCATGTCCGTTGGCCTGGCAGGTCAAGGTGTAGCGTTCTCGGGCGATTTCGGCTTTCACTTCGTGGCAGTCAGCACCTTTGTGGCTGGTGCCATGTTTATGATGTGGCTGGGTGAGCAGATCACTGAGCGGGGTGTCGGTAACGGCATCTCGATGTTGATCTTCTCAGGTATTGTCGCTGGTTTGCCGCGTGCAATTGGGCAGTCTTTCGAGTCTGCGCGTCAGGGTGATATCAATATCTTCGCTCTGGTTGCAATCGGCCTGCTCGCGGTAGCGATCATCGGTTTTGTGGTGTTTATTGAGCGCGGCCAGCGTCGTATCGCTGTGCATTACGCCAAGCGTCAGCAGGGCCGTAAGGTTTTTGCTGCGCAGACTAGCCACTTGCCGTTGAAGGTAAACATGGCCGGCGTTATCCCGGCTATTTTTGCCAGTAGCCTTCTGTTGTTCCCGGCTTCGCTGGGTGCCTGGTTCGGTCAGTCCGCTGGTTTGGGCTGGCTTCAGGATGTTTCGCAGGCTATCGCTCCTGGTCAGCCGTTGAATATCTTGCTGTTTAGTGCAGGGATCGTGTTCTTCTGCTTCTTCTACACAGCGTTGATGTTCAACCCGAAAGACGTAGCGGAAAACCTGAAGAAGTCTGGTGCCTTTATTCCTGGCATCCGTCCAGGTGAGCAATCGGCGCGCTATATCGATGGCGTGTTGACTCGCTTAACCATGTTCGGTGCTTTGTACATGATGGCTGTTTGCTTGCTGCCCCAGTTCCTGGTGGTTGCTGCTAACGTGCCGTTCTACCTTGGCGGGACCTCGTTGCTGATTGTGGTGGTGGTTGTGATGGACTTTATGTCCCAAGTACAATCGCACCTCGTTTCACACCAGTACGAATCCCTGATGAAGAAAGCCAACCTGAAGGGCTACGGCAACGGCATGCTCCGTTAATGTGTCCATAAGGTTCGAGGAGTTGGTGATGAAAGTTCGTGCATCGGTGAAAAAGCTGTGCCGTAACTGCAAGATTATTCGCCGTGAAGGTGTCGTGCGAGTCATCTGCAGTGCTGAGCCGCGTCACAAGCAGCGCCAAGGCTGAGTGTGATCAAAAGCTATAAGCCCGGCAGCTAGTGCGCTGTCGGGTTGCTTATTTGTTATTACAGCGTTAATATCTCGCGCCCTTTTCTTGGCTTCCGGGGCGTAGGTAGCTGTCAATTGGAGTTTCATTGAATGGCCCGTATTGCAGGCGTCAACATTCCAGATAACAAGCATACTGTTATCTCGCTGACCTACATCTTCGGTGTTGGTCGCACAACTGCGCAGAAAATTTGCGCAACCACCGGGGTTAACCCGGCGGCAAAGATCAAAGATCTGAGCGATGAGCAGATTGAGCTTCTGCGTGGCGAAGTGGCAAAGGTAAACACCGAGGGTGACCTGCGCCGTGAAGTCAACATGAAAATCAAGCGCTTGATGGACCTGGGTTGCTACCGCGGCCTGCGTCACCGTCGCGGCCTTCCAGTCCGTGGCCAGCGTACCAAGACCAACGCACGTACCCGTAAGGGTCCGCGTAAGCCGATCCGCAAGTAATCGCGCCCGCGAATCGACAGGAATCTAGTCATGGCAAAACCTGCTGCTCGTCCTCGTAAGAAAATTAAAAAGACAGTGGTTGATGGCATCGCCCATATCCACGCGTCTTTCAACAACACCATTGTGACCATTACCGATCGTCAAGGTAACGCCCTGTCCTGGGCTACCTCCGGTGGTTCGGGTTTCCGCGGTTCACGCAAGTCCACCCCGTTCGCTGCTCAGGTAGCTGCTGAACGTGCTGGTCAAGCTGCGCTGGAATATGGCCTGAAGAACCTCGACGTGAACGTCAAGGGCCCAGGTCCGGGTCGTGAGTCCGCTGTCCGTGCTTTGAACGGCTGCGGTTACAAGATCGCCAGCATCACCGACGTGACGCCAATCCCGCACAACGGGTGCCGTCCGCCGAAGAAGCGTCGCGTGTAATCAGGAGACAGTAGAAAAATGGCTCGTTACATTGGTCCCAAATGCAAACTGTCCCGTCGTGAAGGCACTGATCTGTTTCTGAAGAGCGGCGTTCGCGCTCTGGAATCGAAGTGCAACATCGAGGCAGCCCCTGGTATCCACGGTCAGCGCCGCGGTCGCCAATCCGATTACGGTACCCAACTGCGTGAAAAGCAGAAGGTCCGTCGTATCTACGGCGTGCTCGAGCGTCAATTCAGCGGTTACTACAAAGAAGCTGCCGGCAAGAAAGGCGCTACTGGTGAGAACCTGCTGCAACTGCTCGAATGCCGTCTGGATAACGTTGTATACCGTATGGGCTTTGGTGCTACCCGCGCCGAATCCCGTCAGCTGGTTTCGCACAAAGCGATCAGCATCAACGGTAAGACTGTAAACATCCCGTCCTACCAGGTTCGTGCTGGTGACGTGGTTGCAGTTCGCGAGAAATCGAAGAATCAGCTGCGCATTGTTCAAGCTCTTGAGCTGTGTGCCCAGCGTGGCCGCGTTGAGTGGGTCGATGTTGACACTGAGAAGAAATCGGGCGTTTTCAAAAGCGTTCCAGCTCGCAGTGATCTCTCGGCTGACATCAACGAAAGCCTGATTGTCGAGCTCTACTCCAAGTAAGGGCTAGAAAATAGGTGCATCCATGCAGATTTCGGTAAATGAGTTCCTGACCCCCCGCCACATTGATGTGCAGGTGGTCAGTCCGACCCGCGCTAAGATCACTCTCGAGCCTCTCGAGCGTGGTTTTGGCCACACATTGGGCAACGCGCTGCGTCGCATCCTGTTGTCCTCCATGCCTGGCTGTGCAGTAGTCGAGGCCGAGATTGACGGTGTACTCCACGAGTACAGCGCCATCGAAGGTGTACAGGAAGACGTAATTGAAATCCTGCTCAACCTGAAAGGTCTGGCTATCAAGTTGCACGGTCGTGACGAAGTGACTCTGACACTGGCGAAGAAGGGCTCGGGCGTTGTTACCGCTGCCGATATTCAGCTGGATCATGATGTCGAGATCGTCAATGGTGATCACGTTATTGCCAACCTGGCTTCTAACGGCGCACTGAACATGAAGCTCACTGTGGCTCGTGGTCGCGGCTATGAGCCTGCTGATTCGCGTCAGAGTGATGAAGACGAAAGCCGCAGCATCGGTCGCTTGCAGCTGGACTCCTCTTTCAGCCCCGTACGCCGCGTTGCGTACGTAGTTGAAAACGCCCGTGTTGAGCAGCGTACTAACCTTGACAAGCTGGTTATTGACCTGGAAACCAACGGTACCCTGGATCCTGAAGAGGCCATCCGCCGTGCTGCAACCATTCTGCAACAGCAGTTGGCTGCGTTCGTCGATCTCAAAGGTGACAGTGAGCCAGTGGTAATCGAGCAGGAAGACGAGATCGATCCTATCCTGCTGCGTCCGGTTGATGATCTGGAACTGACCGTTCGTTCGGCCAACTGCCTCAAGGCGGAGAACATCTACTACATCGGCGACCTGATTCAGCGCACCGAAGTAGAACTGTTGAAAACTCCGAACTTGGGCAAGAAGTCCCTGACTGAGATCAAGGACGTTCTGGCCTCTCGTGGTCTTTCTCTCGGTATGCGCCTGGACAACTGGCCACCGGCAAGTCTTAAGAAGGACGACAAGGCGACTGCCTGATCGTCGTAATCACCGAACGTAAGTTTGGTAAGGAATAGAACCATGCGTCATCGTAAGAGTGGTCGTCACCTGAGCCGCACTAGCGCACACCGCAAGGCCATGTTTCAAAACATGGCAGTGTCGCTGTTCGAGCACGAGCTGATCAAAACGACCCTGCCTAAGGCCAAGGAACTGCGTCGCGTAGCCGAGCCGCTGATCACCCTGGCTAAAGAAGATAGTCTGGCTAACCGCCGTTTGGCCTTCGACCGTACTCGTTCGAAAGCCATCGTTGGCAAGCTGTTCAACGACCTGGGCAAGCGCTACGCCACCCGTCAGGGCGGTTACCTGCGCATCCTCAAGTGCGGTTTCCGCGCTGGCGACAATGCTCCAATGGCTTATGTTGAGCTGGTTGACCGTCCGGTCGGCGGCGCAGCTGTAGACGCTGAGTAAGTCGTAGGTTGTAAGAAAAAACCGGGCCTTGGCCCGGTTTTTTTATTTCTATACAAAACTCATCTATTAATGGTCGCTGTTCAAAAGTATTTATCTATTAAATGGCTTGGCTTAATGAATTATCGCCAATCAATAGCCAGCATTAATCTCTCCTCCAACGCCGGGCTACACCGGCTGTATACGACCAGGAGAGTGAAATGAGTCAGTCCCCCGTCCTTACCACCGCCAGTGGTGCTCCCGTTGCCGATAACCAGAACTCCCGCACCGCCGGCTCCCGTGGTCCATTGCTGCTTGACGATTTCCATCTGATTGAAAAGCTCGCTCACTTCAACCGTGAAGTGATTCCTGAGCGCCGCGTCCACGCCAAGGGCTCGGGCGCCTACGGCACCTTTACTGTTACCCGCGATATCACTGCCCTTAGCTACGCCAAGCTGTTCAGCGAGGTGGGCAAACAAACGCCGATCTTCTTGCGCTTCTCTACCGTGGGCGGCGAGCGTGGCTCGGCCGATACCGAGCGTGACCCCCGTGGTTTTGCCCTGAAGTTCTACACCGAAGAGGGCAACTGGGATGTCGTGGGCAACAACACCCCGGTGTTCTTTATTCGCGACCCGCTGAAGTTTCCCGACTTTATCCACACGCAAAAGCGCCTGCCGCAAAGCAATCTGAAAAGTGCGCAGATGATGTGGGACTTCTGGTCGCTGTCACCTGAGTCGCTGCACCAGGTGACCATTCTGTTTTCCGACCGCGGTATCCCGGACGGCTATCGCTTTATGCACGGTTTTGGCAGCCACACCTTTAGCCTGATCAACGCCAATGGTGAGCGGCATTGGGTGAAGTGGCACTACAAGACCCAGCAAGGCATCAAGAACCTCGCGCCGGCGGAAGCAGCACGCTTGGCCGGCACCGACCCCGATTACGCTCAGCGCGATCTGTTTGGCGCGATTGAGCGCGGCGAGTTTCCCAAGTGGAAAGTCTGCATCCAGGTAATGAGCGAAGCACAGGCGGCTGCCCACCCGGAGAACCCATTCGACGTCACCAAGACCTGGTCGCAAAAAGCCTTTCCGCTGCTCGAAGTGGGCGAGATCGAGCTTAACCGCAACCCGCAGAACTACTTCGCTGAAGTGGAACAGGCGGCGTTTGCCCCCAGCAACCAGGTGCCTGGCGTGGGGTTGTCACCCGATCGCATGCTCCAAGGGCGGGTATTTGCCTACGCCGATGCCCATCGCTATCGCGTGGGTACCAATCACCAGCAGTTGCCGGTGAATGCGCCCAGGTCGGCGGTGCAAAACTACCAGCGTGACGGTGCCATGCGTTTTGATGGCAATGGCGGGGCTGCGCCGCATTACGAGCCGAACAGCTACGCCGAGGCGCCCAAGCAGGCCCCTCAGTACAGTGAGCCTGCGTTGGCGTTGGAGGGCGCTGCTGATCGCTACGATCACCGTGTCGACGGCGATTACTACAGCCAGGCCGGTGCGTTGTTCCGTTTGATGAGTGACGAGCAGCGTGCCTTGCTGATCAGCAATATTGCCGGTGCCATGCAGGGCGTAACCCGCGAGGTGCAGGTGCGTCAGCTGGAGCACTTCAGCAAGGCCGACCCGGCCTACGGCCAAGGTGTGGCCAAGGCCTTGGGCCTTAATCTGCAGTAACCACCGTCGTAAATAAAAAGGCGCCCTCACAGGGGCGCCTTTTTTATACCTGGCAACAGCCGCAGGCCATTACTCCAGACTAAAGCCCAGCTGGCGCCAGCCTTCGTATACGGCAACCGCCACGGTGTTGGACAGGTTCAAGCTGCGGCACCCCGGGCGCATCGGCAAGCGCAGGCGTTGCTCCGCCGGCAAGGCGTCCAGCACATCCCCCGGCAGGCCGCGGCTCTCCGGGCCAAACAGCAGCGCATCGCCCTTGGCGAACGTGGCCTCGTGAAAAGGGTGCGAAGCCTTGGTGGTAAAGGCGAATACGCGCGGCTGGCCGAGGCTTTCCAGGCAACTGGCCAAGTCGGTGTGGCGGGTGAGCGTGGCGTACTCGTGGTAATCCAGCCCAGCGCGGCGCAAGCGTTTGTCGTCGAGCTCGAAACCAATTGGCTCGATCAGGTGCAAGCTGCAACCGCTATTGGCGCAGAGCCTGATAATGTTGCCGGTATTGGGGGGGATTTCCGGTTGAAACAGAATCACGTGAAACATGCACGACTCCGACTTGAGGGCGGCGAGGATTTTACCCTCGTAGAGCCCGATCCGCGGCCTAAATTATTAACCCGCTTCGTCGCGTCCATCGCGTTGTTTGGTTTTCTGGTCGGCATGATGATTGGCCGTCTGCAAGATCCTTCGCCGGTGATGCTCGACGAACTGCGGGTTACCAGTGATGGCCTGCAGCTATGGTTCGACGATGAGCCAAAACTGAGCGCTGAGCACGTGGATGGTGCGCTGGTGATGCGTATTGATGCCGAAGGCAGTTCACGCC
>JBCECW010000128.1:8118-8461 GCA_039207785.1 Pseudomonas sp.
CTGCAATTGGACGGTAAAAACGTCAATTGGCGCGTTTTGCGTAATAAGGGCGGGTTGTTGGTCAATTTCGTCGCGGCTCGCCCGCTGCGCGGCCAGTGGCACGGCGCGGCGGACGGTGGACGGTGGCGGCTGGATGTCAGCCTGGTTGCAGAGTGAGTTCTGCAGAATAAAAAAGGGGAATCCCCGGCCTGCCTGTACCAAGGTCCCCGAAAACTGGGGGTGTTGCGCTTTCCTTGCTTAACACTATGCAGGGGGTGTGCCACTTTTATTGCAGGCCACAAAAAAGCGAGCACAGGGCTCGCTTTTTTGTGCTTGGAGCGCTGGGCTGCTTAGCCCTCGTCCT
>JBCECW010000129.1:0-8451 GCA_039207785.1 Pseudomonas sp.
CCGTCGATGTGCTGCTGATTGGCGGCGGCATCATGAGCGCCAGCCTGGGCACCTACCTGAATGAGCTGGAGCCTGGCTGGAGCATCGATATCTACGAGCGCATGGACCAGGTCGCCGAGGAAAGCTCCAACCCCTGGAATAACGCCGGTACCGGCCACTCGGCCTTCTGCGAGCTGAACTACACCCCGGAAAATGCCGATGGCAGCATCGATATCAGCAAGGCGGTGGCGATCAACGAGTCGTTCGAAATCTCCAAGCAGTTCTGGGCCTATCAGGTCGAGCAGAAGGTACTGAACAACCCCACCTCGTTTATCAACAACGTGCCGCATATGAGCTTTGTCTGGGGCGACGAAAACGTCGCCTACCTGCAAAAGCGCCATGCGGCCTTGCAGCACAGCTCGCTGTTCCGCGGCATGGAGTTCTCCGAAGACCCGGCACAGATCAAACAGTGGATTCCCCTGGTGATGGACGGCCGCAATGCCGAGCAGAAAATTGCCGCCACCCGTATGCCGATCGGCACCGATGTGAACTTTGGCGAAATCACCCGCCAGCTATTTGGCTCGCTGACCCAACGCCCGGGCGTGGCGCTGCACTTGAAGCATGAAGTGCGCGATATCGTGCGCAATGACGACGGCAGCTGGAACGTGGTGGTGGCTGACCTGGGCAATGGCGAGGCGCTGCATAGCGTCAACGCCAAGTTTGTATTTATCGGTGCCGGCGGCGGCGCGCTGAAGCTGTTGCAGAAATCTGGCATCCCGGAAGCCGAGGGCTACGCCGGCTTCCCGGTGGGTGGCGAATTCCTGGTGACCAAGAACCCGCAGATCGTTGCCCAGCACCAGGCCAAGGTGTATGGCAAAGCCTCGGTGGGCTCGCCGCCGATGTCGGTGCCGCACCTGGACACCCGCGTCATCGACGGCCAGAAGGCGTTGCTGTTCGGCCCGTTCGCCACCTTCTCCACCAAGTTCCTGATCAATGGTTCGCTGTGGGATATGTTCAGCGCCATGACCGTGCATAACCTGGTGCCGATGGCCAACGCCGGCCTGGATAACACCTCGCTGACCACCTACCTGATCGGCCAGTTGATGCTCAGCCAGGACGACCGCATGGCCGCCCTGCGCGAGTACTTCCCCGAGGCCAAGGACGCCGACTGGCAACTGGTGCATGCCGGCCAGCGCGTGCAGATCATCAAGAAAGACCCCGAACTGGGCGGCATTCTGCAGTTTGGTACCGAGGTGGTCAGCTCCGCCGACGGCAGCATTGCCGCGCTGCTGGGTGCCTCGCCAGGCGCCTCCACGGCCGCGCCGATCATGCTTTCGGTACTGGAAAAAACCTTCAAGGACAAGGTCAAGACACCCGAGTGGCAAGCCAAGCTGAAGGAAATCATTCCCTCCTACGGCCAGAAGCTGAACAACAACCTCGAATTGACCAACAGCACCCGCGCCTGGAGCAGCGCGCGCCTGCAACTGCCCTTTGTGCAGGTGCCGCCCGATAACGACCCGATGGTCGACGCCCTGTAACACCCCGCCCCACAGGGGCCGGCCGCTCTGGCCGGCGCCCTGTTTCCCCGCGCTTGCGGGCCCGGGGCTTGAGCGGCACACTGCCCGCTCGCAGGCACAACGCCGCCCCTACTGGAGACTCCCATGTCTGTAATGGATACCGACAAGCGTATGGCCTCGCGCGCCTTTATCCTCGCCCATGCCGACGCGCAGGGCTGCACCGTGTACCGCCTGGATGAAAACGACCCAGACGCCGAAGAACAGGATATGGGCGATGGCAAGGTGCTGTTCGCTGGCCAGTTCGAGGCGCCGGTGG
The DNA here is from genome assembly GCA_039207785.1 of Pseudomonas sp. Classification (GTDB taxonomy): domain Bacteria; phylum Pseudomonadota; class Gammaproteobacteria; order Pseudomonadales; family Pseudomonadaceae; genus Aquipseudomonas. The sequence goes on from JBCECW010000129.1 coordinate 1,813, forward strand.
AATGGGATGCGCAAGCCCGTGAAGACTTCTTTGGCGACGCCGACCCCAGCCTGTTTTTCAATGCCTATATCGAAAGCGAAGCCAAGCCCGGCAGCAAGGCGCACTTCAGCGCCGAGATTGGCGACTATGTGGCCGCCTTGCCCGGTCTGGGTGAAGTGGTGATGTATTACGTGTACGACGCCGTGGAAGATGAAAGCGGCCGGTTGTGCGTGCTGATCCGCGACGAAGAATAGTCCGCCTGACAATGGAAACGTAGGGTGTGCTCCGCGCACCAAGCTCTTTATGCACTATCGCCACGGTGCGCGAAGCGCACCCTACGGCACCGCGTCGGGCGTGATCGGTCTGTTCATATAGAAACCGTGTGTGCACTGTGCACCCTATGACTGTTCGCCCTGGCGCCGATCCTCGTGCGCCCTGTCGTCCTGGCGCGTATCGTCCTGCCACCTGGCCCATGGTTGGGGCACCACCTTGCCGGCCTGGTAGGTTCTTTCCACCGTGGTGCCGTCTTCGTTATGAATGATCAGCACAGCATCCTTGCCGCGCAGAAACCGTTCGGTTTCCTGTATCAGCCGACCTTTGGTGGTGGCCCTTTTTGACGGGCGCGTGGCGCCGCGTTTGATCAGTTGCCAGCCCTCTGGCACACGGTTGATGTGGTAGTCGCCCATGCCTTCTTTATCCCTGCTGTCACAACCACCCGTACGCCTCGTGCGACGGGGTGTGCAACATCGGAGCTAATGCTTGTAACAGCAGTTCCCTGGAGGGGATGAGTGGTCACGTTTAAACCGGAAAAACAGCAGCCTTAGTTGCAAAAATGCAATTACGCAAGCGCAGCGGCGTAGGCGGAAGTTCCCGGCGAAGTTGCACTTTAATATCAAAAAACCGTTGGTCGCCAATGGGTTAATTCGAGCGAACGATATGCAGTGAGGGCCTTCAGAGTTCGTGTAAGGCCCGTTAGGGTTTTGCTACTACTTCATAGATAGAAGAGGAGAAACCAACATGCCTACCAACAAAAACCCCGGTAATTTCGCCAACGATCGAGCGAGGGCCTCGGAAGCTGGTCGCAAGGGTGGACACAACAGTGGCGGCAACTTCGCCAACGACCCGCAGAAAGCCTCGGAAGCCGGCCGCAAAGGTGGCCAGGCCAGCCATGGCGCCAAAGGCTGACCCAAGCCTTGGAAGTGCCTGATTCAACTGCCGGTTGAATCCAACAAAAGCCCGCGAAAGCGGGCTTTTGTTTGGGCGCGATAACGATTTATGGGCAAACGCCATGGTGCGCCGAGCGCACCCTACGGTATTGGCTTAACCAAGACGCCAAGCGCTCGGCTTGGCTTGGCTTGGCTTGGCTTGGCTTCTTAGGGTGCGCTCCGCGCACCAAGCGATTTACCGGTTCAGCGATTTCTTTGCCGACGGTCGTCATGGCCGCGATGGTCATCCCGGCGGTGGTCGTCACGGCCACGGGAATGGTGGCGGTCCGGGCCACGGCCGGGGCCCTGCTGATAGTAGCCCCGTGGCGGCTGGTTCCAGCCCTGGTACACCGGCGCGCGATGGGGGGTTCCGTAGTAACGCGGCGCCGGCGCCGGCACGTAATAACGCGGCGCGGGTGCGCGATACACCGGCGGTGCCGAGTAATAACGTGGGGCCGAGTACACGGGGTAACGCTGCACGCTATAGCCGCTGCTGTACACCGGCGCGCTATAGACGTTGCCATAACCGCGGCCGTAGCCCCGGTCGTAATTGTCGTCGTAGTCATACCCCACGCAACCCGCCAGAAACAGGCCTAACAGTGCGACAAGCAGGGTTCGATAACGCAGCATGGCAGCCTCCTGAAACCGCAGAGAACCGAGGGGCGAATGCCGCTCTTTGAGTGTTCTCGCAATCTTCGACAGCACGGAAAGTCCGCCGCTTGCTGTAGGGGGTGTCTTATTCCATTGCCAGTTATTTCATAAATGCACCACGGCGCAGCACCCCGCCCTCTCGCGCTTTATTTTTGCGCACACGCTGCTTTGTTCATTAATCACTATTTCGCCGCAGCCCCCGACAACACTGGCCACCGCCAACTTGGCACGCCTCTCGCTTTAGCCCAAGCGTGCAGAAATCATCCGGGCCAATGCCTGGGTACGCGGCACCACAATCAGCAATGGATGACTAGGGTTCCGGCTAGCGCTTAAAACGCTCAGTGACTGGTCCGAGAGTTATCGACCTCCAGTGAGGTTACACGGCGGGACAAAAGCCCGGGAGACGAACGCCAAGCCGCGTTGCGCCTGCCCGCTTTTTTCTCGAACTGGAGGTTTTGTATGCGCAAGTCCGTTTTTCTCTCCCTCGCTTTTACCGGCCTTGCTGCCGCCCTCAGTGTTAGCGCGCAAGCCGCCCCGAAGGAAAAATTCAGCGTGTGCTGGACCCTCTATGCCGGCTGGATGCCGTGGGAATACGCCGCCGCCGAAGGCATCGTCGACAAGTGGGCGAAGAAGTACAACATCGCCATCGATGTGGTGCAGCTCAATGACTATGTCGAGTCGATCAACCAGTACACCGCCGGCCAGTTCGATGGCTGCACCATGACCAATATGGATGCCCTGACCATTCCGGCCGCCGGTGGCGTCGATTCCACCGCCCTGGTGGTTAGCGACTTCTCCAACGGTAACGACGGCATCGTGCTTAAAGGCAAGGGCAAAACCCTGGCCGACCTCAAGGGCCAGCCGGTCAACCTGGTGGAACTCTCGGTGTCGCACTACCTGCTGGCCCGTGGCCTGGAAAGCGCCGGCATGAGCGAAAAAGACCTTAGCGTGGTGAACACCTCCGACGCCGATATCGCCGCTGCCTTTAACACCAGCGAAGTGAATTCGGTGGTGACCTGGAACCCGATGCTGGCCGAAATCAAAGCGCTGCCGGACACCACCGAGGTGTTCAACTCCAGCCAGATCCCCGGCGAGATCATGGACATGATGGTGGTCAACACCGCCACCCTGAAAGACAACCCGGCGTTGGGCAAAGCCCTCACCGGCGCCTGGTTCGAAATCATGCAGCTGATGGCCAGCGACAGCCCCAAAGCCACGGCCGCGCTGGAACATATGGCCAAGGCCTCGGGCACCGACCTGGCCGGCTTCAAGGCCCAGCTCTCCACCACCAAGCTGTTCTACACCGCCAAGGACGCCCTGGCCTTTGCCACCAGCGCGCAACTGCCAGAGACCATGAACAAGGTCGCCAGCTTCTCCTTTGCCCACGGGCTATTGGGTGAAGGCGCCAAGGACGCAGGGGCCGTGGGCATGAGCTTCGCCAAGGATGTGGTCACCGGCGACAGCAGCAATATCAAGCTGCGCTTCGACCCGAGTTACGTGCAGATGGCGGCTGAGGGTGCGCTGTAGGCGCGATTGAAGGTGATCGCCAGCAAACCTCCGTCATTCCCGCGTAGGCGGGAATCCAGAAAGTTGCAGGAATCTTCATTCGCCAAACAAGCCTGGATCCCCGCCTTCGCGGGGATGACGGGAGTCGCCGGATAAAGCCGGCGTTGAATTTGAGACCGCCATGCGCCTGATCAATCGCCACCCCGACGGTGCCGGCCGACTGCTGCTGATTTTGCTGCCGTTCGCCTTGCTGCTGTTTGCCTACTTCACCGGCTCGTCGGCGCGGTTGGCAGACAACCCCAACGACAAGCTGCTGCCCAGCGCCGTGCAAATGACCGATGCGGTCAAACGCATGGCCTTTACCGAAGACAAACGCAGCGGCGGCTACCTGCTCTGGCAGGACACCGCCTCCAGCCTGCAACGCCTGGGTATGGGGCTGGGGATCGCGGCGGTGATCGGCCTGTGCCTGGGCATTGCCGCCGGCACGCTGCCGCTGTTTGGCGCGCCGTTGTCGCCGCTGCTAACGGTGCTGTCGATGGTGCCGCCGCTGGCCATCCTGCCGATCCTGTTTATCGTGTTTGGCCTGGGGGAAGTGTCCAAGGTGATGCTGATCGTCATCGGCATTACCCCGGTATTGGCGCGTGACCTGGAACAGCGCGCACGGGAAATTCCGCCGGAGCTGCTGATCAAGGCACAAACCCTTGGCGCCTCGACCTGGACCCTGATCCTGCGGGTGATCCTGCCGCAACTCCTGCCCCGCCTGTTGATTGCCCTGCGTCTGGTGCTGGGTTCGGCCTGGCTGTTTCTGATTGCTGCCGAAGCCATCGCCTCCACCGATGGCCTGGGCTACCGGGTGTTTCTGGTGCGCCGCTATATGGCCATGGACGTGATTCTGCCCTACGTGGTGTGGATCACCCTGCTGGCCTGGCTGATGGACCTGGGCCTCAAGCGCCTGACCCAGTTGGCGTTCCCCTGGTATGAGGGGGCCAAGGCATGAGCAGTTTTATCGAGGTGAAAAATGTCTGGCAGCAGTATGGCGACCAGACGGTTCTTGAGGGTTTGAACCTCAAGGTCAATGAAGGCGAATTCTGCACCTTGGTCGGCACCTCCGGCTGCGGCAAGTCCACCTTTCTGCGTCTGCTGCTGGGCCAGGAAACGCCCAGCAAGGGCCAGATCCTGCTCGACGGCCAACCGCTGGTGGGCGAGCCGGATGCCAGCCGTGGCGTGGTGTTCCAGCGCTATTCGGTGTTCCCGCACCTGTCAGTGCTCAACAACGTCGCCCTCGGCCTGGAACTACCCCGCGCGCCGCTGCTCGGCCGCCTGTTTGGCCAGGCCAAGCGCGATGCCCGCGAGCAGGCGGCGGCGCTGCTGACCAAGGTTGGCCTCGGCCATGCGCTGGACAAATACCCCACGCAGCTGTCGGGCGGGATGCAGCAACGCCTGGCGATTGCCCAGGCCCTGATCATGCAGCCGCGCGTATTGCTGCTCGACGAACCCTTCGGTGCCCTGGACCCAGGCATTCGCAAGGATATGCACGCGCTGCTGCTGGAGCTGTGGCGCGAAACCAAGCTGACCGTATTTATGGTCACCCACGATCTGTCCGAAGGTTTCACCCTGGGCACTCGCCTGATGGTCTTCGACAAAGTCCGCCACGACCCGCACGCGCCAAACGCCTATGGCGCGCGTATCACCTACGACATCCCCCTCAACCCCGACCGCCGCACCACCCGTGCCGCCGTCGAAGCCCTGCCGGCGCATGTCACCGGCAGCCTGCATAGCGTTTACCAAGGAGCCTGATCATGACCCGTGCGTTGAGCCTGCGCCCCAGCCTGTATGAAGAAACCCTGCCTGGCGGTGGCCATACCTCGTTCGTTCTCAAGCGTGGCCAGGTGCTGCGTATCACCGACCTCGAAGGCGGCGCCAACGTCAGCCTGATGCTGCTCAACGCGGCGGAAAAAAGTGAGCGCCTGAACCTGCCCGACACCCTCAAGGGCCAGCACACCGCCAAGCTCACCGTGGGCCATTGCCTGTACTCGGACATGGGCCGCGTCTTGGCCGCCATCACCGCCGACACCTGCGGCTGGCACGACAGTTTTGCCGGTGTGCTGAACGCCGCCGAGGTCGCGGAAAAATACGGCGCCGGCCGCTACCAGGAACTGCGCAACGGCTTCTTCCGCAATGGCGTGGACAACCTGCTGGTGGAAATGGGCAAGTGGAACCTCAACCTGCAAGACCTGCTGATGGTGCTCAACCTGTTTAGCAAGGTGACGGTCGACAGCGACGGCTGCTTCCACTTTGCCGAGGGCAACTCCAAGGCCGGTGACTATGTGGAGCTGTATGCGCCCATGGACTGCCTGATGGTGCTCACCGCCCTGCAACACCCCATGGACCCCAACCCGCAATACGCGCCCAAGCCGGTGCAACTGAGCTTCAGCCAGGTCGCCGAAGACGGCATCAGCGTGCTGTGCCGCACCTCGCGCCCGGAAAACGGCCGCGCCTTCCACAACACCGAACGCTTGTATATCTAAGGGCCGCGCCATGACGAATTCCAGCAAACACGCCGAAACCGCTGTCTACCGCGCCACCATCGCCGCCGGTGAACCCTTTCTGCACGAAGTCAAAGCCGGGCAAACCCTGCGCCTGCTCGACCTGGAAGGTAACCAGGCGGTCGACACTCTGTTCTACAGCGCCAGCAACCCGCGCGAGCGCTACGACGTGCAACGCACCCTGCGCAAACAGAACCGCGTGTACCTCACCACCGGCACGGTGCTGTATTCCAACCTCGGCAACCCGCTGCTGACCATCACCGCCGACACCTGCGGCCGGCACGACACCCTGGGCGGCGCCTGCGCCCAGGAAAGCAACACCGTGCGCTACGCCCTGGACAAACGCTATATGCACAGCTGCCGCGACAACTTCCTGCGCGCCAGCCTGCACGACGGCCGCCTGAACAAGGCCGATATCAGCGCCAATATCAATTTCTTTATGAACGTACCGGTGACGCCTGAAGGCGGCCTGACCTTCGAGGACGGCATATCTGCAGCCGGCAAATACGTGGAGCTGGTGGCGCATATGGACGTGATCGTTCTGATCTCCAACTGCCCGCAACTGAACAACCCCTGCAACGGCTACAACCCGACCCCGGCGCAGGTCCTGGTATGGGACTGATTCGGCGGTGGTTGTTTGTGCTTTGCCAGAGCAGAAGCGGGCAGGTGATTTGCTCCCCTCTCCCGCCTGCGGGAGAGGGGCTGGGGGAGAGGGCAGCGCCTGACGCAAAACCAAAACCCTCTCCCTAACC
>JBCECW010000130.1:0-8444 GCA_039207785.1 Pseudomonas sp.
CGGTGTGCGTTTCTACACCCGCCGCAAAGCCATCACCCAACGCTGGCCGCAACGCGCTTCCCACGAAGCCGCGCAGTTCGCGTTCCCAAGCAATGGCTAAGCAGTAACCGTGGTAACAAAAAGGCCAGTCGTGAGACTGGCCTTTTTTATGGGCGTAAAGATTGAGTTCAGCTCTACCTATCCTACGGCGTCACGCAATCCACGTTTGTTTCGGCACAGCGCAGATAACGCTGCAATGCACGCGTGCGCTCCTGGCTGAGTGCCTGGTCGCAGCGCTCGTAGGCGTCGATATGTTCGCCTGGGTTTTCATTGGTGGCGGCCAGTTCGCATTCGGCGTCGCGAAACGAGCGCCAGATGCGCTGGCTATTGATCAATCGTTGGCGGTGCAAATGCTCATTGGCCCAGTGCTTGAGCAGTTGTTGATAGGTGATTTCCAATTGCTCCCGGGCTTGCGCTGCTGTGCTCGGTACACAACTGGCGTCGGCGCAGGTGGCCGCAGCAGGGTTGGCCAACAGCAGAAGTAAAACGGGCAGGGCCAGGCGGTGCAGCATGGTGGCTCCTGAATCACGAGGTGTGTAAGCGCTTTTATACAAGGCACTTGCCCGTCGCAGCGCACGGCGACAGAGCAAGCATAGGCGCTGTGTATCAGCCTGCTTACCGTCTTTACCAAGACCGCATAATTTTTGCCCGGGCCATTGCTACGGTACGGCTACCTCGCTGACAAACAGCGGTTCGTCTGGAAGTAGTCAATGTTGCAACGCGTGCTGTGGAAGCTGATGCCCAAGGCTCAGCGAACGTTCCTGCTGGGGCGCCTGTCGGTGGTCGACCGCAATACCGTGAACAAGGCGATGACCGCCAATGTTCACTACCCCGAGGCATTCGAGCAGCTTGGCGGCCTGTTCGTGCATGTGCCCAAGTGCGCTGGCAGCAGTGTGTGCAAGGCGCTGTTCGAAAACTGGCGGCCCGGGCATTTGCCGCTGTATTGGTACGAGCAGCAGTTCCCCCAGGTGTATGCCGAGGCCTTCAAGTTCACCTTTGTGCGCGACCCGCTGGAGCGCGCCTATTCGGCCTACACCTACCTGCGCGGCAATGTGCCCAAGCAGCGTGATATGGGCGCGTATCAACTGGTCAGCCGTTACCCGAGTTTCGATGACTTTGTGCGCGGCTGGCTGCATGCCGAGAACGTGCGGCGGCAACTGCACTTTGCGCCGCAAACCGACTTTCTGGTCGACGCCGGCGGCAGCCTGGCGCTGGACTTTATCGGCCGCCAGGAAACTCTGCGCCACGACTTTTTTACCCTGTGCGAACTGCTGAAAATCAGCCGCGACCTGCCGCATCTGAATGCCTCCAAACGCCCTGAGGGTCGTGCCCTGGAATTCAGCAATGCGCGCACTCGCCAGTTGGTGCGCCAAGTGTATGCCCGCGACTACGAGTTGCTGGGTTATGAGTGACGCCGGGGCTGATATCCGTCCGTATGCGCTGGCGCTGGGGCCGCAATCCCGTGCCCGGCTCAAGGGTCAGCGGCCTTGCTGTATCTGGCTGACGGGGCTCTCGGGGGCTGGTAAATCGACCTTGGCCAATGAGCTGGAAATACAGTTGAACGGACGTGGTCTGCACACCTTTCTGCTCGACGGCGACAACGTGCGCAACGGCCTGTGCCGCGACCTGTGTATGAGCCCGCAAAGCCGCAAGGAGAATATCCGCCGGATGGCCGAGGTCGCGCGGTTGATGGTGGATGCCGGGCTGATCGTCATCGTTTCGGCCATCTCGCCGTTTCGTGTCGATCGCGAGGCTGCCCGCGCCTTGTTCCAGCCTGGCGAATTCCATTGCGCCTATATCAGCACCTCATTTGCCGCCTGCGCCCGACGTGACCCCAAGGGCCTGTACCGCGCCGCCCTCGACGGCCGCCTGCAACACTTCACCGGCCTGGACAGCCCGTACGAAGCGCCGCTGGATGCCGACTGCGAAATCGACACCGAACACGTCGATATCCAGACCGCCACCAATCGCTTGTTGGCGCTAATACTTGGGAATTGAACCGTAGGATGGGTAGAGCGCAGCGAAACCCATCAATCCCACTCCCCAGAAACCACCTCACACCCATCATCCCCCGCCCAATCCACCGACACGATTCCGTTCTTTACGTATCGATGAAACGACGACCAGGGCCAGTCGACTACGCGAGAAACATGGCCATGCTTACGTGGATTGTTGTGGATGTATTCAACATGGCGATTGAAGTCCGCTTCATCACGAATACGGTGCTCCCAAAAGCGGCGTTGCCATATGCCACGTTCTCCTTTGCTTTTTCGGCTGCGGCTGATGGTTTCGCTACGCGGTAATGCTCGCGAAAAGGCACTCTTGATTTGCCGCCAGCGTAGGGAGAAGTCGGCGTCGTCAGGCGGCAAGGTACATAGCGCATGGAGGTGGTCGGGCAGGATTACGATCGCTTCCAGTACCCAGGGATGACGCTGCATGACCTGGCGAAAGGCGGTGCGCAGCAGCTCAATGTGATCGGTCAGCAGCGTGCTTTGGCGGTTTGCCAGGGCGAGGGTGAAGAACCACGTTGCGCCGGGGGTGTGGTCGCGGCGGTAGGCGGTCATTGGGGGCGCTCTGGTGAGGCTTGATGGGTTTCGCTGTGCTCTACCCATCCTACGAGGTGTGCGTGCATGGTGGCTCTTCCTTGAGTGGCAAAGGACCATAGCGCGTTTTCGTGTGGGTAAAAAAGCCGCCCTCACTGGGGCGGCAATACGCGGGGGAGCGCGCTTCAATCAGTAGGCTTGCGGCACCAGGATGTTCGACGGCGTGGGGTTGCGCACATAGTCGTCATGGCGCAGGCGCTGTGGCAGTTCCACTTGCGGGTGCTGCACTTCTTCGTAGGGCATTTGGCTCAGCAGATGGTGGATGCAGTTAAGCCGGGCTTTTTTCTTGTCGTCGGCTTGCACCACCCACCAGGGCGCCTCTTTGATATGGGTGCGCTCGAGCATGATTTCCTTGGCCTTGGTATAGGCCTCCCAACGCCGCCGCGACTCCAGGTCCATGGGGCTGAGCTTCCACTGCTTGAGCGGGTCGTGAATACGCGCCAGAAAGCGCAGGTGCTGCTCGCTGTCGGAGATGGAGAACCAGTATTTGATCAACTGAATGCCTGAGCGCGCGAGCATGCGTTCGAACTCGGGCACGCTGCGGAAGAACTCTTCGTACTGCTCGTCGTTGCAAAAGCCCATCACCCGCTCGACGCCGGCGCGGTTGTACCAGCTGCGGTCAAACAGCACGATTTCACCGGCGGCCGGCAGGTGCGATACATAACGCTGGAAGTACCACTGGGTTTGCTCACGGTCGTTGGGAGCGGGCAGGGCGGCCACGCGGCACACGCGCGGATTCAGGCGTTGGGTGATGCGTTTGATCACGCCACCCTTACCGGCGGCATCGCGACCTTCGAACAGAATCACCACTTTGGCGCCGGTCTTCACCACCCAGCTTTGTAGCTTCACCAGCTCGCCCTGCAGGCGGAACAGTTCGCTGAAGTAGTGCTTGCGTGCGCGCTTGGCTTCGTTGTCGTCTGGGCGGCCCTGGAACAGCTCGTCGAGGTCGTGGCCGTCTTCGAGCAGTTCCAGTTCGAGTTCTTCGTCGCCGTGGTCTTGCAGCTCGCGGTGGATGCGCTGCATCAACTCTTCATTGGTCATCTGGGCACCTGTGTGGCGAATAGGGTTGCGGATAAGCCGATGCTAGACCACTGCTATGGCAAGGCGATGACAGCGCGTGCCGTCAGTAATCCGTGCGTTTGCGAAAGGCCCAGCGCCCGGCCAGGGCGGTAAAGCTGGCCACCAATGCCACCAGGATCCAGAAGCCTTCGTCGTCGTCGGCCAGGGGAATGCCGCCGACGTTCATGCCGAAAAAGCCAGCGATGATATTGATCGGCAAGGCCAGCACCGTTACCACGGTGAGGGTGAACAGGGTGCGGTTACTTTGTTCGTTGAGCTTGGCGACGATCTCTTCCTGCAGCAGCTTGATGCGCTCGCCGAGGGCGGTGAGGTCGCTGATCACCAGGGTGAATTCTTCGGTGGCTTCACGCAGTTCCTGTACGTCGTCTTCCTGCAGCCAGGCGGGCGGACGATTGAGCAGGCGCATCAGCGAGCTGGGCTCCAGGGCCAGCAGGCGTTGCAGGCGTACCAGCACGCGGCGCTTGGTGCCGAGGTCGGCGCGGTTGTCGTTCAGGCGTGCGGCCAGCAATTGGTCTTCGATGCTATCCACGCTGATGCTGGTTTCGCGCACGATGCCGGTAAGCACATCGCCCTGGTCGCGCAGCAGATGGATCAGCAGTTCCAGTGGCGAGCGAAAGTGTTCGCCGTGCTTGACCGAGGAGCGCAGCTTGTCCACTGAGCGCAACGGCTGCAGGCGCGCGGTGATCAGCAGGCGCCTGCGGGCGCAGACCCATAGGGTGGAGATATCGGTGGAGACCCTATCGAAGTTGAACACCACGTCGTTGACCACCGCCAGCAATGCGCTATCCACATGCTCCAGGCGCGTGGAGCGTGAGCCTTCGCGCAGGCTTTCGAAAAAATTTTCCGGCAAGTCGAGGTTGGCCGACATCCAGCGTTCGCACGCGGCATGCGCCAGGTTCAGGTGCAGCCAGACGAATTCGTCATTGTCGTCTGCTGTTCTCAGCCAGTGCAGGGCGGTGGTGGAGTCGATTTCCTCGCCCCGCTGGCCGGGGCGAAAACGAAAGCCATAGAGCAGACCAAACAGGTCTGGCATCTCGATGCTGTGATTCATGCCGGCTCGCTGCTGTAACAGGACGCTGGGAATATGGGTAACCGAGACCTCGGTCAGAGGCGCAGCTTGCGCAGTTTTTATTGCTGGTTGATGACAGCGCCAAGTCACGGCAGGCGCGGGTATCGCGGGCAGGCAAAGCGCTGATTTCGCCTATCACGCAACCTCTGTGCGAGTTGCCGGTCAGACCCATGGGCCACGTTATGACGCCGCTGCCGGCGTGCTGCCTAAAAAATAACCAGGCACGGCATTTTTATTGCTAGCTTTAAGCAAGTTGTACTGCCCAGCACCAGAACGGATGACTGTACGACGCATGGATTGGATGACCCTGCTTGCCGCTTTCGCCCGGCGTTCTGCCCGGCCTCTTTATGAGGTCGGCGTTCGGCGCGCCGGCGGGTTGCTGCTGGTGCTGCTGCTCGGTGGTTGTGCCAGCCACCAGGACCATGACTCGATCCTGGGCAATAAAAGCGCGGTCAAGCCCAGCGAGTTCTTCCAGACCCACACCGATCGCATGGCTACCATCAGCATGCGCAATAACCTCAACACCCTGTACCGCCTGATGGACAAGCTCTACCGGCGCAACCCACGCGAGTGGCGCAAGACCGGTGTGCCCAGCATCGAGGACGCCGAGCGGCAAGTGCAGATGGCCATCGAGCAGAACCGGCCGTTGCCGGAGTTGGGCGGACGCAAGGATGTGGCGGCGTTGAGCTATGCCCTTAGCGTGGATTACCAGGGCGACCGGGTGGGGGCATTTATCTACGCGTTGGGCAGCATGTTGATCACCGCCCATGGCGGGCGCACCGAGTTCTATATGACCGACGAACTCGATCCGCAATTTATCCACAACGCGGCGCGCAATATCGAAAAAGCCACCTGGCTGCTGGCCAGCCGCAATGACCTCAAGGGCAACCCGTGGCTGCTGTCCAACGAGCTATCGCCGGATGTGCGCAACCTGAGTTTCGCCGTGGAGTTCGGCAAGATCGTCGCGCGCCTGGACCTGCTTACCGACGTGCTCGATGAACGTTATCGGCGCTTGGGGGTGAGTTATGCACAGGGGCTGTTGTTTATGAATTTTCTGCCGGTGCAGTAAGGCGAGGGCACCGGCATCTTAGGCTGGGCTCAGACTTTTTTTACAAACTCGGATTTGAGTTTCATTGGGCCGATGCCGTCGATCTTGCAGTCGATATCGTGGTCGCCGTCGCACAGACGGATGTTCTTCACTTTGGTACCGACCTTTACCACCAGCGATGTGCCTTTGACCTTGAGGTCTTTGATCACGCTGACCGAGTCGCCGTCCTGCAGCACATTGCCTACGGCATCCTTGATCACTTTGGCGCTTTCGCCGGTGTCGGCACTTGCCGTGGCAGACCACTCATGGGCGCATTCCGGGCAGACCAGTTGCTGGCCATCTTCATAGGTGAATTCGGAATTGCATTTTGGGCAGGGTGGCAACGTGCTCACGGGAACCTCGGGTTCGGACCGGTAAAAGGCCGCATAGTGTATAGGGTTTTTCGCCGGCTTTAGCTGCGACGGCCGGTCGCTGCAGATTTTAGACGAACCGATTTCCGCACCTGCGGCTCAAAACTCAGGGTGTCGGGCGCTTTTGCTGTCACCGCCAGCGTTTAGTGAATGGGGGAGCGGGTATGTTTTTGCCGGATCTGCGCGGCGTTTCCTTCAAGGAAGTGATCAAGTGCACGGTGGTCGACTTTGTCGACGACGAGCTGCCGACCTACGCCTCGGCGCTGGCCTTCCAACTGTTCTTTTCGCTGTTTCCGTTTCTGTTGTTTCTGATCGCCATTATCAGCGTGCTGGATATCGAGCCGTTTTTTGACTGGCTGCGGCAGCAGGCCGAGCTGGTGCTGCCCCAGGCGGCGATGGAGTTGGTCAACCCGGCGATCACTAACCTGCAAACGCAAAAGGCTGGGCTGTTCTCCTTCGGTATTCTGGTGGCGCTGTGGACGGCATCTGCTGCCGTGCGCTCGACCATGCAGGCGATGAACCAGGTGTATGGCGTGGAGGAAGGGCGGCCGGCGTGGAAGCGTATTCCACTGTCGGTGATCTACATCATTGCCGTGGCGGCGCTGCTGCTAATGGCGGCGGGGTTGATGGTGGTCGGCCCCCAGGCGATGAACTGGCTGGCGCACCAACTGGGTATCGAGCAGATCGTGGTGGTGCTGTGGAACCTGTTGCGCTGGCCGGTGGCGGTGCTGATGCTGGTGGCCGTGGTAGCGGCGGTGTATTACCTGGCGCCGGATGTGAAACAGGAATTCCGTTTTATTACGCCGGGGTCGGTGGTGGCGGTGATCGGCTGGATCGGCGCGTCGCTGGGCTTTGGCTACTACGCGCAAAACTTCGCCAACTACAACGCCACGTACGGCAGCATCGGCGCGATCATCATCTTTCTCTTCTATCTATATCTGTCCTCGGCGGTGCTGCTGTTTGGCGCGGAGCTCAATGCGGTGATCGAGCACCATGCGCGCGACGGCAAGGCGCCTGGCGAGAAAGTGGCCGACGAGGGCGTGCCGGCGAAACAACCTGAACGGGCCTAGGTGTGGCCGGTCACAACCTATGACAGATGCTGCGGCATCCCTAACAGTCGGTTGGAGGTTGAGACTATGGCTACCTATAACTGGGACTTGATCGAACGTCTGCTGCACGAAGTGCAAAACGGCGCCTATAAACCGTTCAAGCCGCGCGAGTACGCGGCGGAGTTTGCGGCGGACCAGACCGGGGAAGGCGTACAGATCGACAAGGTCGATTCGCTGAAGGTCGAGGCGTCGGACTACGAGGCGCTGCTACTTAAAGAAGGCTTTATCGAGCCGCGGCCCGAGGAAGAGGGCGGTAATGGGGAAAACTTCGTGCTGACCATGCGTGGCTCCAGCCTGCTGAGCCTGTTGGACAGCAGCATTCCCGGCAGCGAGCACCCTCGTGAGGTACTGGACGAGAAAGGCAAAGCGGCGCTGCAGCCGGAAGTGTTCGATGAGTTGGCCAAGCAGGCAGCGATTGCCTAGGGCTATGGCGGCGGCAAGGTAAGTTCGCCGCTATCGGTAAAGCGCGCTGCGCCCCACAGCCCGCCGCCGAGCTTGCCACTCAGCTCGTAGGGTACGGCTTCCTGGCCGGACGGCGCGCTGGCGGCTACGCCCCACGCTTGGCGTAGTACGGAAAAGGCGGAAATGGTGACCGGTATTTTGATCAGCTTCTCGCCATAGCGTGGGACTTCGCCGCGTTCATCGCTGACGCCGGTGGCCAGCGGCCGGTTGTTTACCCGTAGTTCCAGGGCGATGCCGTTGTAGGCGATGGCCACATCGTTCGGGTTTTGTACCCGCAGCTTGAGCGCGAAACGCGCTTCCATCTCCTGGCTGGGGAGTGGCTCCAGGCCAACCAGGTCGACATATACATCATCTTTTGCGCCGAACAGGGCGCAGCCGCTGAGGCTGGAGAGCAGCAGTGTGCCGATTAACGTCCTGGCGCAGCGCGGTAATAGGGGCATGTGCGGTCTCCTTAAATAGCGGCAAGTGCTCCCTCTATATATAGAAGGCATTGCTTAAGAGGCTATTGAGGTACGGTCGTTCGGTATTTAGTAGCCTTTAATCGTTTATTTCAAAATCATTTCATTAATGCCTTGACGGCCTTTCGTGGGTGCTTATAATGCGCACCACTTCCGGCGCGGAAGG
>JBCECW010000131.1:0-5683 GCA_039207785.1 Pseudomonas sp.
CCGGCCAGTGCCGGGCTTTGAGAGGGGTAAAACCTGGCCGGCAATCAGGCCAGGGATTTAGCTTGCAGACGATCAGCACCGCCTTCGGCAACACGGTTGGTACGTTCTGCACCGCCTTCAGCTACGCGGTTGGTACGTTCTGCACCGCCTTCAGCTACGCGGTTGGTACGTTCTGCGCCGCCTTCAGCTACGCGGTTGGTACGTTCTGCGCCACCTTCGGCAACACGGTTGGTGCGCTCTGCACCGCCTTCGGCTACGCGGTTGGTACGTTCTGCACCGCCTTCAGCTACACGGTTGATGCGTTCTGCGCCGCCTTCAGCGACACGGTCCAGAACCATGTAACCGCCTTCGTAAGCGACGCGGTTGGCTTGTTGCAGACGGTCAGCGCCACCTTCAGCGTGGGCAGCCGGGAGGGTGAACAGACCAGCGAGAAACAGGGCGGCGAATGCTTGAGATTTCATGATGGTGCTCCGAAAGATTGGGTGGCGTAAGTGAGTACGGGGCCAATCTTACGGATCGCCAGTTGATTAAAAAGTGAACGCTCGCGATAGCTGTCATCGACAGCATTGATAGCGGGTAAACCGCTTTTTTATCAGTTTTTTATGGCAATAAAATCGCGACTCAAGCCAGCTTAGTACTGTGCCTGCACAAAATTGCTGATGGGCTTTTCCAACAGATCCTGCGGATGATCGCCGCCAAAGGTCGCCCATTTGCTTTTGCCCGAGACAATGGTCGATGCCAACGGCTGCTCGCCTTCAGGGCCATAAATGGCCAGCTTTACTTCGATGCGATCCGGAATGCCCGACCACTCGGTAGCGCGATCTTCCCAATGCAGAATTTCCGGCACCACGTAATAACCCGCCCCGCCCTGAGCTCGCACACAGCTCAAATTGGCGCATGCCTCGCTCACCGCCACGGTATTGGAGTAACGCGCAAATGCCGCACGCACCGCCGCCGCCGTCATCGCACCGGAGGCCTTATAGGCGCTGCCATCGTAGCTGCCATCCACCGGCTGGGCGATCACGACTGGCGTTCCAGACACCAGCTTGCCGGCATTCACCGCCAGATCGTTTTGCGCATATTTCGCCGTGCAGCCCGACGCCAATACCGCCACCATCACAACCGACAACTTGCGCATTGCATCTCCTGAATTCCATTCAATGTTCAACCTGCGCCAGCCAGTGCGGCAGCAGGCGGCGCAGACTACCGAGGTGGCCACTACGCTGTCTAGCCGTGATGGCACTGGCGTCTCAGCGCTGATCTCGCTGGAAATTGTGCTTGCGAGACCACCGGCAAATACGCTGAGATCGCCCCCCTGTATTACGCCTTGAGTCCCTCCATGCTGATCGCCTTCACCATTTTCGCCCTCACCATGCTCCTGGTTATCTGGCAACCCAAAGGCCTGGGCGTTGGCTGGTCGGCCAGCATTGGCGCGCTGCTGGCCTTGGCGTTTGGGGTGGTGGGCCTGGACGATATCCCCACCGTCTGGGCGATTGTCTGGAATGCCACCGCCACCTTTATTGCCCTGATCGTGATCAGCCTGATTCTCGATGAGGCCGGCTTTTTCGAGTGGGCGGCGCTGCATGTGGCGCGCTGGGCGCGGGGCAATGGGCGGCGCCTGTTTGCCTTTACCGTGCTGCTGGGGGCGGCGGTGTCGGGGCTGTTCGCCAATGACGGCGCGGCGCTGATCCTGACCCCCATCGTGATTTCCCTGCTGCTGGCCCTGCGCTACTCCCCCGCCGCCACCTTGGCCTTTGTCATGGCCGCTGGGTTTATTGCCGATACGGCGAGCCTGCCGCTGGTGGTATCGAACCTGGTGAATATTGTCTCGGCCGACTACTTCAAGCTGAGCTTCAACGACTACGCGGCGGTGATGCTGCCGGTAAACGCCGTCAGCGTGGCCGCCACCCTGGCGGTGCTGTACCTGTTCTTTCGCCGGGATATCCCCCTGGCCTACGCCACCGCAGACCTCAAACTGCCCGCCGCCGCCATCCGCGACCGGCCGACCTTTATCGTCGGCGTCGGTGTATTGCTGGTGTTGCTGGCCGGCCTGTTTGCCCTGGCGTGCCGGTCTGCGTCATCGCCGGCGTCTGTGCCGCCGCCTTGTACGCGGTGGCCGCCCACGGCCATGTGATTTCCACCCGCCGCGTATTGCGCGATGCGCCATGGCAGATCGTGGTGTTTTCCCTGGGCATGTACCTGGTGGTGTATGGCCTGAAAAACGCCGGCCTGACCGCCTACCTGACCCAGGCGCTGGATTACTTCGCCAGCCATGGCCTATGGGCCGCCGCCATTGGCACCGGCCTAAGCACCGCGCTGCTGTCCTCGGTAATGAACAATCTGCCCAGCGTGCTGATCGGCGCCCTGTCGATCCAGGACAGCGCCGCCACCGGCGTGGTACGCGAAGCGATGATCTACGCCAACGTCATCGGTTGCGACCTGGGCCCGAAAATCACCCCCATCGGCAGCCTGGCCACCCTGTTGTGGCTGCATGTGCTGGCGCGCAAGGGCATTCGTATTACCTGGGGCTACTACTTCAAGGTCGGCATTGTGCTGACCTTGCCGGTGCTGCTGATCACCCTCGCCGCGCTGGCATTGCGCTTGAGTTGGTAATCAGCGACAGGCCTTGAGATCGACCTTGCCGACATAGGGATTACCGCGCCCCATGATGCACGCCACCTTCTGGTTGCGTGCCAATTCCCAGGGCTTGACCGGGTACTGCTTGTTCCACGCCGCGTACATCTGCTTGTCCTGCTTGGACAGGCGCAGGCCGTAGCGCTCGCTCATATAGAAATACGTGCGCGCCACCATGCCGCGCACCTGCGGCCGTGGCATGGCCTTTTTCGCCTTGAAATCCACCACCATCGGGCAGGCGCCGTACTGGGTTGGTTTTTGCGGCAACCAGCCGTAGCCGAAGTTGCTGCGGTCGCCGTTAACCTCGCCGACGCTGGGCACCAGGTTATGCAGGTCGGCTTCGGCCAGGCGATAGGTCTGGTCGGCGCGCGCGCAATTGGCGCGGCCACCCTTCTGCCAACACTGGCGCTGGTGGCCAATCACCCAGGCCGGCACGATATGCTCCCACTCGATACGCGACGCCCGCTGGGCATTTTTACGCGGCACATAGCCACAGCTTTTCAAATCCACCTTGTTGCCGCTAAAACGACAGCCGCAATAAAACTCCACCGGGTTGGCGGCATACAGCTTCCAACCGGCTTTCTTGGCTTCGGCAAAGGTGCGCGGGGCGGCGGCGTGGGCGGTAGTGGTAGCGGTGATGGAAAACAGCAGGCAAAGCAGCAACAAACAACGCGACATCGGGTATGTCCTTGGCATCAGGGAGACAGCAAAAGCTGTATACGCATACAGTTATTTTGCAATCTTCCTACAGAGATGTAGGACTATTCAATGATGGCTAATTAGCCATAGCCTCAACTGCCAGCAATCAACCGGAGATATGGCGTGGAACCGCCCGAACAAAAACTCGAAAGCCAATTCAAGGACATCCGCCGCAACCTCGCGGATATCGCCAATGACGTCAGTGAAATTGACCAGCAAAGCCGCCGTCATATGCGCATCCTGGTTGGCGCGCTGGTTGTGGTGGTGCTGGTGTTTGTCGGCCTGATGGCCAATGGTTTGGGCTGGTTGTAAACGCTTGGTGCGCGGAGCGCACCCTACGACAGCGCGTCGAACCCGGAACATCTCGTTTAGGCAAAAACCGTAGGGTGTGCTCCGCGCACCAGGTCGTTTGCTGAACGACCTCAACTCTGGTTATGCACAACCTCGATACGCCTACGGGTACCCGCCGCTACGTCGTAAACGTTGAAGTTGCTCATGGTGCGCCCATACAGGTGCAGGCTGACCACCCTCGGCCTGCCGACCGGCACACCGGTGATATGGATATGGTCGGGGTTGGGCACAAAGCTGGTAACCGCCCCGCGACCGAGCAGCAGGATGCCGCCACGCGCCAGATCAATGCCTTCGTCCGCGCCACGGTCGGGTGACAGGCGCACAAAACTGCGTTCCTCCAACACCCCTTCCAATACGCCAACCACGCCCCAACTGCCGTGGTCATGCACTGGCGTC
Source organism: Pseudomonas sp. (assembly GCA_039207785.1). Lineage (GTDB taxonomy): Bacteria > Pseudomonadota > Gammaproteobacteria > Pseudomonadales > Pseudomonadaceae > Aquipseudomonas. Next base: position 4,081 of record JBCECW010000131.1, read on the forward strand.
CACTGCCCTGGCAGCCAGACCAGCGCATACAGCGACAGGCCTTTGTCCGGCGCTTCGAAGATCAGGTTGCGGGTATAGGTGTCGGCACTGCTGCGGTAATGCTCGGGTTCGAGAAACCCCGGCGCATGTTCGATCAGGTCGAGCATCAGCGGCCCCAGCGCTTCGACACAATCCGCCGGCGTCGCCTGATCGTGACTAAGGGAATAGGCCTGGGAAATAAAGCGTTCAAGAGCAGGCGTGGTCATGGTGGCGCTCCTTGTCATCCAACCCGACAGCCAATGCAAAACGCCTGCCCGCAGGCAGGCGTTGGCAGGAACTACTTCGGCGCTTTGGCGGTGCGCAGATACGGCAACTTGATATCCAGCTCGCCGTACTTCTCGCGGGCCTGTTCGTCGTTCAGGGCCAGCGCGACGATCACATCCTGCCCGACCGCCCAGTTGGCCGGTGTGGCCAGCGGCACGTTATAGGTCAGTTGCAGGGCATCGAGGGCACGCAGTACTTCGGCGAAGTTACGGCCGACCGACATCGGGTAGGTCATCGACAGCTTGAGCTTCTTGTCCGGGCCAATGATAAACACCGAGCGCACCGTGGCGGTGTCGGCGGGGGTGCGGCCATCGGGCAGGTAGGCTTCGGCCGGCAACATATCGAAGGCCTTGGACACCGCCAGGCTTTCATCGGCAATGATCGGGAACGACGCCTGGGCGCCGCAGACCTTTTCAATATCGCCTTTCCACTTGGTGTGCGACTCGGCGCCATCCACCGATACGCCAATCACCTTGGTGTCGCGCTTGGCCCACTCGGCAGCCAGTTGTGCTACGGCGCCGAACTCGGTGGTGCACACCGGGGTGAAGTCTTTGGGGTGGGAAAACAGAATGGTCCAGCTGGAACCGATCCAGCTATGGAACTGGATCGGGCCCTGGTCGGTGTCGGCGTTGAAATCCGGGACCAGGTCGTTGATACGTAGGGCCATGGCAAAGTCCTCCTTGATAAGGGTTAACAGACCGAACAAGCGTAGTCGGCAATTGCGGCAGGAATAAGGCGAGCTTGCTATGCGCCGTTGCTGCCGTCCACTTTGTTGGCGGCAACAACAGGGAATTCCCATTCCAGCTCGAGCGCGTCCTTACGTAGCTGGCGCGCGGCGCGGTAACGAATAAACAGCCAGGCCAGGGCAGCGATCAAGGTAAAGAGCGACCCCATGCTGGCAAAGCCGATTGGCAATCCCCACAGGCTGCCGAAGCTATTGATTTCCGCCTGCTGAGCATTGCCACGCGGATACAGCACGCTGACCCGCTCGCCCACGGCATAGCCCGCCGGGTACTGCCCCAAACCGTCCGTGAACGTCACCTCGGTGCCCGCCTCATCGCGAAAGCGAACCACCGGAGAAAACACCACCTGGTCCTTTTTCGAGCCAATGCTGGCTTGCCGTTGCTCAAGGGCAATCACCTCACCGCGGCTCTGGACCGCGCTCTGGATAAACTGCAGTTTCAGGTAGGCCATATAGCCGGCCAGCGCCAGCATGATCAGGCCGCCCAGGGCGAATATCAGCACAAAGGCGCGGATGTTTTTTGCAGTAATAGGGCGCATCGGCGATGCGTAGGACGTG
>JBCECW010000131.1:5693-8397 GCA_039207785.1 Pseudomonas sp.
GGCTGCCGAAGCTATTGATTTCCGCCTGCTGAGCATTGCCACGCGGATACACCGCGCCCTTGCAGGCCAATAACCTCGCGTGTTGCCAGGCCATAACAACCATCAATTTAAATACCCGCGACAGGCAATCGGCACCCACTATCAAACGGCAAGAGATGGCGCACGCCTAAGCACGCGCAGGCGGCGTACCGCGGAATCAAGAGCCAACAAGGACAACAACAATGGTCTTTCCAACTCCACGCCTATCCCTGATTGCCGCCAGCCTGCTGGCCCTGCTCACCGGCTGCGCACAGCTCGACAGCAATGCCCCCAACCCAGTCACGCAAGGCCCTGCAGGCAATGCGTTTTACACCCCACCTACCCTCGCCCCCGGCCAGCATGGCGACCTGATCTGGGCTCGCCCCCTGACCAACCAGGCCGCCCTGCCCAGCGCCGGGCAAAACTGGCTGGTGCTCTACCGCTCCACCGACGTTGCCGGCCAACCGGTGGCAGTCTCCGGCACCGTTGCCATACCCAAGGGCACAGCGCCTGCCGGTGGCTGGCCGGTGCTCAGCTGGACCCACGGCACCACCGGCATCGCCGATATCTGCGCGCCGTCACGTAACGACCCGGACTACCCGGCCCGCGAGTACGTCAACCTGATGAGCGCCAGCCTCGACCCGTGGCTGCAACGCGGCTATGCGGTGGTGCAAACCGACTACCAAGGTCTCGGCACACCCGGCACTCATCCCTATCTGGTGGGTGATTCCGAAGCGCGCGGTGCCATCGATATCGTGCTGGCCGCCCGCCAACTCAACCCTGCCCTTGGCAAGAACTGGCTGGTGATGGGCCATTCCCAGGGCGGCCAAGCGGCCATCTACACCGCCGCCCGCGCACCTGACTACGGCCAGGGCCTGAACCTCAAAGGTGCCATCGCCATTGCCCCGGCCTCCCACTTGAGCACCCTGGTTGCTTACAGCCAGGCGCATCCAGACACCAATGCCAACGCCTATGCCGCCCTGATCACAGCCGGTATCGGTGCTGCCGCCACCGGTCTGGACACCAATGCCATGCTGAGCGCCGAGGGTAAAAAACGCATTCGGCTGGTGGAGGAACGCTGTGTAGCCGGCTTGGCAGCGCCGGACGGCTGGACGCTGAAGACCCGCGAGCTGGTGCAGGCCAACGCCGACTACAGCGCGCTCAATGGCGCGCTGGCCAGCCTGTCGGACAGCGAAAACACCCGGCCGCAAGTGCCGTTACTGGTGTTGCAAGCCGACAACGATGAAGTCGTGCCCGCCCCGCTCACCGCCAAGATGGTCACGCGGTTCAAAACCCTGGGGGTGGAAGTGGACGCGCGCAATTACCACATTGGCGACAGAGGCACGATCCGTTCGAACCATCAGGCCACGGTGCCCGTAAGCGCGGCGGCCGCCCTGCAATGGGCGCAGGAACGCTTGCCGGCCGGGCAATGACAGCCGTCTAGTAACTGCCGAAGGGCAACAACAAGCGCCGCAACACCCTGGCCATCCGGTTGGGTGTTGGTGGCGCCGTAACCTTGCGGTAAACCTTGAGCACCGCTTCGGCGGCGTGCTGGGTGTCCTGCAGGCTGCGCTGCGACTTGGCCATTTCCCGAATCACCGCCAGGGCAATCTGTTGTTCGTTGTCGGGGAGATCGTTCATCCAGCGCTACCTTTGTTCTGCCAATCGGCCCTACCGCACCCTGTTCACCATAGGGTGCACTTGAGCAACTGTCGAAAGCCGAGCGCGGTAATGCGCTTGTGGGCGCCGCTCGCCATACCGCAGAATCGCCCGCATCACGCCCAAGGACGGAACACCCATGCCCCACCTCGCCAAATGGACAGTGGCAATCGCCCTGCTGCTGTCGCTGCTCGGCTGCCAACAGTACAGGCCCGCAATGATCAGCGAGGAGATCTCGCTCGCCAAGCCCAAGCAAGGCCGATACAGCGAGCAACAAACACCCGGTTCATGCACCTACTTCCCCACCTGCGATGTAGCCACCGTATTCCCCAACCACCGCTTTCGGGGTGCCCCCGAGGGCGCCGAGTGCGTATTGCCAGCGGCGATAGAAGTTGGCCAGGTGCTATTTCCCCGCGACGTGGTTATTGGGCAGCCGCGCAGTGTGTGGGTAGCGGTGGTGGTTTCAGCCACCGGCGATGTGGACGATGCCAAGGTTATCGGCTCAACCGATGCCCGCTTTGACGGCGCCGCCTACAAGGTGGCCAAGTCGACACGTTTTCGCCCGACGACCTGCGGAAGCACGGCCTACGAGAGCTTTGTGATTTACCCCTTTGTATTCAGCCCACCAAGGGCGTCCACCTCCACCGCACGGGTGATCGATGCCCAGCTGCTTTACGACAATAACGAGCTGTATCCCAATGATCGGCAGTTGCCGTGAGGCGATATCTTGCCAATGGCGATAAACGATCTCCGCACGCAAAGGCGCAGACGCGCTAGAGCATTCGGATAGTCAGCTAAAACAGGAAGGGGAAAAGCGAGGGGCTTAGAAGGAGGCAACCCCACCAGCCACACCCCGGCACACAATGTTCCCGCTGTGGCTGCTCCCTTCCGGGCCTGACCAGGTTAACGGGTAATCGTTGCGAGGGGACCGGCAGGGCCACCATAACGCTGCCCGCCATTGCGACGGGCCGCGCCATTGTAACGACTAAACGCAAACTTACAACTGCTTCAAACACTTAGACGCGGA
>JBCECW010000132.1:0-3863 GCA_039207785.1 Pseudomonas sp.
GTTGGGCGTGGTGTAGGTGATGGTACGGCTCAGGCCTTGTTCGCCGAGCCATTGGTCGACCATGCCACGGGTCTGCCCACCGTGTACCCATAGATGCCGCAGGACGAGAAACGTCGGCAGGTCCAGCGGGCCAGCACCGCTCAATAACGGGTGGTTTTTACGCACCGCCAGTTGCAGGGTTTCGCTCATCCAGTGGCGGCGGGCAAACCGCGCAGGGATGTCTTCGAAGCGGCCGAGTACCAGGTCCAGTTCGCCTTTATCCAACGCATCGCTGGGGAGGGTGGGGCTCAGGTGGTGAATGTCGATGCGGATGCCCGGCGCCAGCTGACTAAGCTGTTCCAGCAGACGTGGCATGCAGATCAGCTCGACGTAGTCGGTGATGGCGATTTTGAAATGCTGTTTGCTGCGCGCCGGATCGAATACTTCGCCGGCGCTCAGGCTTTGCTCGATCTGTTGCAGCGCCGCATGGATCGGCCCGGCCAGCGCCTGGGCGCGCGGAGTGGGTTGCATGGCGCGGCCAACCCGTACCAGCAGCGGGTCGTCGAGCAGTACCCGCAGGCGATTCAGCGCGTTGCTCACCGCCGGCTGGCTGAGCGACAGGCGCTCTGCAGCCCGCGACACATTGCATTCACGCAGCAAGGCATCGAGTACGCGGAGCAGATTGAGGTCGAAGGTGGAGATATTCATTGAGTGAATGCCAAATATCACAAGACTAAATTTCAAAAATAGTAGCGCTTTCCTTATGGTGTTGGGCGTTTTTGCGTTTGCTGCTGCCAGCCACTTATAAAAAAGGGAGTCCCAGATGACCCAGAGCACCTTCGATATTCAGCGCGCCGCCGTTATCGGCGCCGGCACCATGGGCCGTGGCATTGTCATGAGTCTGGCCAACGCCGGCATCCAGGTGCTGTGGCTGGACAACAATGCCCAGATGCTCGAGCAGGCCATGGGCGTGGTGGCGGACACCAACGCCCATAACGTCAAGCTGGGCCGTATCAGTGCCGAACAATCGGCCGCCCGCCTGGCCTGCGTCACCCCGGTGGCTGATTACGCCGCCTTGGCCGATGCCGACCTGGTAATCGAGGCGGTGTACGAGAACCTCGAACTCAAACAACAGATCTTCCGCACCCTGGACGCGACTGTTAAGCAGGGCGCGATCCTCGCCAGCAACACCTCGGCGCTGGATATCGACGCCATCGCTGCCGTCACCCAGCGCCCCGACCACGTATTGGGCCTGCACTTCTTCAGCCCCGCGCACATCATGAAATTGCTGGAAATCGTGCGTGGCGCAAAAACCGCCAAGGCCGTGCTCGATGCCGCCCTTGAGCTGGGCAAGCGTATCGGCAAGGTCAGCGTGGTGGCCGGCAACTGCGACGGCTTTATCGGCAACCGCATGCTGCATACCTATGTGCGTGAAGCGCGCATGCTGCTGCTCGAAGGCGCCTACCCCCATCAGGTGGACGCGGCGCTGCAAGGCTTCGGTTTTGCCATGGGCCCGTTCCGGATGTACGACGTGGTGGGCATCGACCTCGAATGGCGCGCCCGCGAGCTGGCCGGCAAAGGCCAGGATGACCCGGCCGTGCAGGTCGATACCCGTCTGTGCGAGCTCGGCCGCTTCGGTCAGAAGGCGCGTATGGGCTACTACCGTTACGCCGAAGGCAGCCGCCAGGCCGAGCACGATCCGGAAGTGGACGCCTTGGTATTGCAGGTGTCCGAGCAGCTGGGTTTCACCCGCCGCTCCATCGGCCAGGAAGAGATCCTCGAACGCTGCCTGCTGGCGCTGGTCAACGAAGGGGCGAAAATCCTCGAAGAAAACATTGCCGCCAACAGCCATGACGTCGACCTGGTGTACCTCAATGGCTACGGTTTCCCGCAGGACAAAGGCGGGCCGATGAGCTGGGCCGACAGCCAGGGCGTGGACGAGATCCTGGCTCGTCTGCAGGCGCTGCAAAAACACTTCGGTGACCACTGGCAGCCTGCTGCCCTGATCGAACAACTGGCGCACAGCGGCAAACGCTTCGCCGACGTCAAAGAGGGTTCGCTATGAGCTATCAAGCCCCGCTGCGCGATATGCGCTTTGTACTGCACGAGCTGTTCGATATTGGCGCCCACTGCACGCTGCTCGACAACGGCCTGGACCGCGAGCTGGTGGACGGCGTGCTGGAAGAAGCTGCGCGCTACACCGGTGAAGTGGTGGCGCCGCTTAACCGCAGCAGCGACGAAGAGGGCGTGACCCTGGTGGCCGGCAAGGTCACCACGCCCACGGGTTTCCGTGATGCCTACCAGCAATATGTGGATAACGGCTGGGCCAGCATGACCGGCCCCACCCAGTACGGTGGCCAGGGTTTTCCGCAGATGGTGGCGGCCAGCTTCCATGAAATGCTGATGGCCGCCAGCCTGTCGTTCCGCGTCTATTCGGGCCTGACCGAGGGCGCCGTGCTGGCGCTGTACAAACACGGCAGCGAGGAGCTGAAAAGCGCTTACTTGGGCAAGATGGTCAGCGGCACCTGGACCGGCACCATGTGCCTGACCGAGCCGCAGGCCGGCACCGACCTGGCCCTGCTGCGCACCAAGGCCGAACCGCAAGCCGATGGCAGCTACGCGGTGACGGGCAGCAAGATTTTTATCAGCGGTGGCGAGCAGGACATGTCCGAAAACATCGTCCACCTGGTGCTCGCCCGTCTGCCCGATGCGCCGGCCGGCGTCAAAGGCATCAGCCTGTTCCTGGTGCCCAAATACATCGCTAAGTCCAACGGTGCACCGGGTGAGAAAAACACCCTGAGCTGCGGCGCCATCGAACACAAGATGGGGATCAAGGGCGCTGCCACCTGCGTGATGAACTTCGACGGCGCCAAGGGCTGGCTGATCGGTTCGGCCAACCAGGGCCTGGCGTGCATGTTCACCATGATGAACGACGCGCGCTTCCAGGTTGGCCTGCAAGGCCTGGGCATTGCCGAACGTTCCTACCAGGGCGCACTGGCTTATGCCCGTGAGCGCCTGCAATCGCGCGCCCTGACCGGCCCCGCCGCGCCAGACAAAGCTGCCGACCCGATCATCGTGCACCCCGACGTGCGCCGCATGTTGCTAACGCAGAAAACCCTGGTGGAAGGCAGCCGTATGCTCTCTGCCTATACCGCGCGCCAGCTCGACCTGGAGCACGGTCATCCGGACCCGGCCGAGCGCAAGGTGGCGAGCAAGCGCGTGGCCTTGCTGATCCCCATCGTCAAATCCTTCTTTACCGATATGGGCCAGGAAGTGGCCAGCCTGGGCGTGCAAATTTATGGTGGTCACGGCTATATCCGTGAATGGGGTATGGAACAGCTGATGCGCGATAGCCGCATCACCCAGATCTACGAAGGCACCAACGGTATCCAGGCGTTGGACTTTATCCGCCGCAAACTGCTGGGCGACGGCGGTGCCGAGCTGTATGCCGTGCAGGACGAGCTGCTGGCCCTATGCGAAGAACACGCCAGCCGTAGCTCGCTCAGTGAACTGGTGCAGCCGCTGCAGGAACGTCTGCACGAATGGCGCGACCTCACCCGCCATGTGCTGGAAGCCGCCAACCGCGATCCCCAGGAAATCGGCGCCTGCTCGGTGGACTTCCTGCAGTACAGCTCCTATGTGCTGCTGGCCGGCCTGTGGCTGCAAGCGGCGGCGCGGGCGCAGGATGCGCTGGATGCCGGCACGGGCGAACAGGCGTTCTACCAGGCCAAGCTGCATAGCGCGCTGTTCTATATGCGTCGGGTATTGCCGCGGGTAAGCAGCCACCGAGAGATGCTGCTCGGTGGCGCGGATTGCCTGATGGCGTTGCCGGAGGCGGATTTCGCGTTTTAAGTGTTCGGCTTGAGATTCTGGATTCCCGCGCA
>JBCECW010000132.1:3873-8393 GCA_039207785.1 Pseudomonas sp.
CGCGGGGATCCAGAGTCTGTCAGGAAACCCCCGTAGCCCGAAAAACAACAAAAAGAGGCTCACGATTGAAACTGCTATTGCGCCTGTTACTCGCCCTGCTGGCCATCGCCGCCAGCCTCTACGCTTATTTTGTCTACGCCCCCAAACCGGCGCAGCCAACCCTGGGCGCCACTCTGCAAAGCGACCATATCCAGGTCGGTGCGCTGCAGCGCCACTACAGCTACTACATTCCGAAGAACCTGCCGGCCAACGCGCCGCTGGTTTTTGTGCTGCATGGCTCGCTGCAAACCCGCGAGGATATCCGCGCCTACACCGGCTATGAGTTCGAGCGCCTGGCTGATGCCCATGGCTTTGCCGTGGTGTATCCACAGGGCTTCGAGAACAACTGGAACGACTGCCGCAAAGTGGCCGACTACGCCGCGCGTAAACAGAATATCGACGACAAGGGTTTTATCAGCGCGTTGATAAAACGCTTCGCCGAACAGCAGCACACCGATAGCCATCGGGTGTTTCTCACCGGCTATTCCAGCGGGGCGCAGTTGGGGTTCCGTCTGGCCCTGGAAAACCCCGGCCTGCTCGCCGGCATCGGCGCCGTGGCGGCCAACCTGCCTACACTGGACAACCTGGCGTGCCAACCCAGCGACAAGGCGGTGTCGATGCTGGTGATCAATGGCACCGACGACCCGATCAACCCCTACCGTGGTGGCGTGGTCACCCTGTTTGGCCTGGGCAATCGCGGTATGGTCCGTTCAGCACAGGACACCGCGTTGTATTTCGCCGGCCTGGCGGGGTATGACAAGCCCAGCCTGAATGCCCCCACCGAAACCGCCAATGTGCACCTGCAACAGTGGCAGGCCCAAGGCCAGCACGAAGTGGCGCTGTATTCATTACTGGGCGGCGGCCATGTGGTGCCGCAACCGCTATTCCGCGCGCCACGCATGCTGGGCGCGAACGTGCCGGGCTTTAATGCCCCGCAAACCATCTGGGCGTTTTTTGCCCGCCAGCCTGCGCAACCGTGAGCGCGTTTTTACCTGAGGAGATCGCCATGCATCCGTTCAGCTTTGCCACTACCGCGCAGATCATCTGCGAATCCGGCTCGGCCCGCCGCCTGGCCGCGCTGTGCCGCGAGCGCGGCGCCGCCTCGGTACTGATCGTCACCGACCCGGGTATCACCAAGTTCGGCCTGCTTAATGACGTGTTGCCCGGCTTCGCCGACGAAGGCGTGGGCGTGGCGGTGTTCGATCAGGTGGTGGCCGACCCACCCGAAGCCGTGGTGCTGCAAGCGGTTACCCAGGCCCGCGAGCTTGAAGCGCAACTGATCATCGGCTTTGGTGGCGGCAGCTCCATGGACGTCGCCAAGCTGGTGGCCTTGCTGGCCCATCCGCAGTGCAGCCAGGCGCTCAAGGATATCTATGGCGTGGGCAATGCCCGTGGTCAGCGCCTGCCACTGATCCAGGTGCCGACCACCGCTGGCACCGGTTCGGAAGTCACCCAGATCGCCATTATCACCACCGGCGAAACCACCAAGATGGGCGTGGTCTCGCCGCTGCTGCTGCCCGATATTGCCCTGTTGGATGCCGACCTCACCCTTGGCCTGCCGCCGGCGGTAACGGCCGCCACGGGCATTGATGCGATGGTGCATGCCATCGAGTCGTACACCAGCGCGCTAAAGAAAAACCCGCTGTCGGACCTGCTCGCCCGCGAGGCCCTGCGCCTGCTGGCCGGCAACCTGCACGAGGCCGTGCATAACGGCCAGAACCGCAGCGCCCGGCAAGCCATGCTGCTCGGCGCCTTGCTCGCCGGCCAGGCATTTGCCAACGCGCCGGTGGCGGCGGTGCATGCCCTGGCGTATCCGTTGGGTGGGCATTTCCATATTCCCCATGGCCTGAGCAATGCGCTGGTGCTGCCCCATGTGCTGCGCTTCAATGCCTCGGCCGCCAGTGCCCTGTATGCCGAGTTGGCGCCGCTGTTGCTGGGCGACCAGCTCAAGGCCGGCGATGCGCAGAGCCTGACCGAGCAATTTATTGCCGAGCTGTCGGCGCTTAACCAACGCCACGGGTTGCCCAGCCGCCTGCGTGACGCCGGTGTGCCCGAAGATATGCTGGCGCAACTGGCCAGCGACGCCATGCTGCAACAGCGCCTGCTGGTGAATAACCCGCGTGCCGTCACCGAAGCCGATGCGTTGGCGATTTACCAGGCCGCGTATTGATCGCCAGACACACGTTCGCTGGTGCGCGGAGCGCACCCTACGTTGCTGATGTAGGGTGCGCTCCGCGCACCAAGCGGTGCCCCCATCCATTTTCCAAGTGACCTTCCATGACCGACCGCCAACACCTGCGCAGCGACTACGCCCACTTCCAGCCGATCACCACGCGCTGGCACGACAACGATATCTACGGCCATGTAAACAACGTCACCTACTACAGCTTCTTCGACAGCGCGGTTAACACCTACCTGATCGAAGTGGGTGGCCTGGATATCCACAGCGGCGCGGTGGTGGGCTTTGTCGTCAGTTCCTCGTGCGACTACTTCGCCTCCATCGCCTTTCCCGACCGTATCGAGATCGGCCTGCGGGTCGGCAAGCTGGGCAATAGTTCAGTGCAATACGAGCTGGCCGTCTTTAAAAGCGGCGAAGAAGAAGCCTGCGCGGCGGGGCGCTTTGTGCACGTATTCGTCGACCGCGAAAGCAATCGGCCGGTGAGCATTCCCGATGGGTTGCGGCGGGCGTTGGGTGATCTGTTGGTTAGCGCTTGAAGGCTAACCGGAGCGCTCCTACGGGCCCGCACAACTCGTAGGAGCGAGCTTGCTCGCGAAGCTTTTAGTGACGACGGTGCTTATGTTTTTTATGGCCATAGTGATGGCCATTGTCGTGACGGTAGTTGCGCTTGTGGCTGTGGCTTTCACGTTCGTCATCGGCACGGCTGGCGCTGCCGTAGTTATTGCCCAAGGCACCGCCGGCGGCGCCACCCAAGCCCGCACCGATCATGCCGCCGGTGCTGCCGCCCATTTTATTGCCGATCACGTTGCCGCCTGCGGCACCCAGACCGCCGCCAATGGCCGCCTCGGTCTTATTGCCTTTGCGCGCACCAACGGCACCGCCGGCGGCACCGCCCACACCGGCGCCGATGGCGGCACCGGTAGAACCGCCCATCTGTTCACCCACTACCGAGCCCAACACTCCGCCCAATGCGCCGCCAATACCGGCTTCGGTATTGCCTTCGGCGGCAAACGCCTGGCTGCCGAGCAGGCCAAGGGACAGGAGAAACATGCGCGAGTACTTCATGCAGGGATAAACCTATGTAGGAAAGACGCGCCGATCCTGTATCCACTTTGGTACGCAAACAAGCCACAAACGACAGCCGGTACGGCTTTGATCACGTTTCGTAAATATATGTTTTCGCTAGGAAACTTTTCTAATTTTGGCTGTGTCTGAGGCTTCTTAAGCGCAACGCTTACACCCTCAAAATCGACGCCGGAAGGGGTGCGCGTCGCGCCTTCGCCGTGCCAGAATCGCCAGCACTTTCTTTCGCCAAGGAGCAGGCATGAACGCCGAACAGGCCCAGCAGCGGCTCGCCCAGATTGAGGCGTTTCGTCAGGAACTCACCACGCTGCAAACCGAGCAGGTGTTGACCCTCGACGCCGGCCAGCGCCAAGCCGTCGATGAACACCATCGCCAATTGCTGCAGCACTTTCGCACCACCTTGAATATCGACGCAGATGAACGCTCGCGGCAGTTGTCGCTGGGCATGCGCGCGGCCTCGCTATTCGGGGCCCTGGCCTTGGCGGCCAGTCTGTTTTTTCTCTTTCACCAGTTCTGGGGCCTGTTCAGCGAAGTGCAGCAGGTGGCGATTCTGCTCGGTACCACCCTGGCGACCTTTAGCCTGACCATCTGGCTGCATGCCCACGACCGCAGCGGCTATTACACCAAGCTCTCGGCGCTGATCGCGTTTGTCGCCTTTGTGCTCGACCTGTCACTGGCCGGGCAGATCTTCAATATCACCCCCTCGGACAAGGCCCTGATTCCCTGGGCCATGCTGGCCTTCCTGCTGGCGTACCAATGCAACCTGCGTCTGCTGCTGTCCGCCGGGCTGATCTGTGTGGGTGGTTATATCGCCGCGCGGGTCGGGGCCTTTGGTGGCGGGTATTGGTTGTCGGTGGGCGACCGCCCGGAAAATTTCTTCCCCTCGGCGTTGGTGTTGTTCTGCCTGCCGCTGGTGATCAACCACACGCGCTTCCCCGGCTTTGGCGCGCTGTACCGGGTGTTTGCCTTGCTGTTTGTCTTTCTGCCGGTGCTGGTGCTGTCGTTCTGGGGCGAAAGCAGCTACCTGAGCCTGGACGCCAAGGCGGTGGAGTCGTTGTACCAATACCTCGGTTTTATTCTGGCGGGCCTGGTGGTCTGGCTGGGCATACGCCGCGGCTGGCGCGAAGTGAGCAACACCGGCCTGGTGTTTGGCGTGCTGTTTCTCTACACCAAGCTGTTTGAGGGGTGGTGGGAGAGCCTGCCCAAATCCCTGTTCTTC
>JBCECW010000133.1:0-3478 GCA_039207785.1 Pseudomonas sp.
TGGCGACCGCGGGGCAGGGCGCCGTTCTCCGGCCAGTCGACGGTGCGAATGGCGCCGTGGTCGAACAGCACCTGGCGGCCGTCCTGCAACTGCTCCTCGACATAGCGGCGGCCATCGGGCACCGCGTCCACCAGCTTGTAAAACAGGCCCAGGTTAAGCGCTTCGGCGAGCCAGGCGCGGTGCACCTGCTGTTCGCTATTGGCAAAGGCGGCCAGCCCCGGCGGCACCTGCACATGGGCAAATACCCACTCGGCGGCGGTGGGGCCGATGGCGGCGGCGACTAGCTGATCGAGATGGGCATCGCGGGTCATAACGAGCGCTCAGGGAAGACGAGCCGCTATCAAACCGTTAGAGCGGGTGGCGGACAAGCGAAAAAAACTGCCGGGTTCATTCCATAAATTCCTGTAGGCCGTTATTCCAGCTGCTCGTGAATCCAGCGCACAAAGTCACGCACCTTGGGTACTTCGGCGGCATGTTCGGCATAGGCCAGGTAATAGGCGCTGTCGCTGGTCAGGCTGTGCTGCCAGGGGATCACCAGCTTGCCTTCGGCCAGTTCTTCTTCCACCAGAAAGCGCGGCAGCAGGGCCACGCCACAGCCCACCTGGGCGGCGCGGATGCACATATAGAAGCTGTCGAAACGCGGCCCGTGGTAGCTGTGCTCGGTGTGCCGGTCCTGGCTCTGGAACCACTCGTGCCAGGCTTCGGGGCGGGTGGCGTTTTGCAGCAGTACCAGTTCGGTCAGCTCGGTGGGGTCGGTAAAGGGTGTGGCTGGCAGCACGCTGGGGGCGCAGACCGGCACCATTTCCTCGCCAAACAAGCGCACGCACTCGGCGCCGGGGCGTGCGCTCTGGCCGAAATAAAACGCCACGTCGCTGCGGCCCTGGGCCAGTTCGTCTGGCTCCAGTTCATTGCGCACATCCAGGTGGATATTCGGGTGGCGCAGGCGCCAGCCCTTTAGCCGTGGCACCAGCCAGCGGGCGCCAAAGGTGGGCAGCGTGGCCACTCGCAGCACTTCGGTTTCGCCGCCGTAGGACCGTAGGTAGTGGGTGGACATCTCCACCTGGGTAAGGATCTTGCGCACCTCGGCCAGGTACAGCGAGCCCGCCGGGGTCAGCTGCAAGCTGCGGCGCACCCGGCGAAACAGCAGGTGTTGCACCACCTCTTCAAGCTGCGCCACCTGCTTGCTCACGGCGCTCTGGGTCAACGCCAGCTCTTCCGAGGCACGGGTAAAACTCAGGTGACGTGCCACCGCTTCAAAGCATTGCAAGGCGGTGAGCGAGGGCATATGGCGCTTGAGCATGGCGGTCTTCAGGCGAGCTAAGGGTTTGGCATTACTAAACGGAATGATGTGTGGAGTAAAGGTCGTTTGTTGGCGTGGCATTGGCCAGCTATTACTGCTGCCAGCGAATTCACCCGCGTTCCTATTCGATTGCCCAAAGGTGCCGAACATATGGTTGCTGCATTGCTGAATAAACTGGGCGTGGCGCCCTCGCGTTATCAACAGGGCGAGCACGCCGTGTTTTCCCCCATTGATGGCAGCCAGATCGGTTCGGTGCAGTTGCAAGACGCCGCCTCGGTGCAGGCGCAGATCGCCCAGGCCGAGACCGCTTTCCAGGCCTGGCGGCAAGTGCCGGCGCCGCGCCGTGGCGAGCTGATTCGCCTGTTTGGTGAGGCGCTACGCGCCAACAAGGCCGAGCTGGGCGAGCTGGTTTCGTGGGAAGCCGGCAAGATCACCCAGGAAGGCCTGGGCGAAGTGCAGGAGATGATCGATATCTGCGACTTCGCCGTCGGCCTGTCGCGCCAGCTCTACGGCCTGACCATCGCCTCCGAGCGCCCTGGCCACCATATGCGTGAAACCTGGCACCCGCTGGGCGTGGTCGGTGTGATCAGCGCGTTTAATTTCCCGGTGGCCGTGTGGGCATGGAACACCACGCTGGCGCTGGTCTGCGGCAACTCGGTGGTGTGGAAACCGTCGGAGAAAACCCCACTTACCGCCCTGGCCTGCCAGGCCCTGCTGGATGGCGTGGCCAAGGAGTTTGCCGATGCGCCGGCCAATCTGAGCCAGGTAATTATTGGTGCGCGCGAAGCCGGCGAAGCGCTGGTGCAGGACCGTCGCGTCGCCTTGGTCAGTGCCACCGGCAGCACCCGGATGGGCCGCGAAGTGGCGCCGGTAGTGGCTGCTCGTTTCGCCCGCTCGATTCTGGAACTGGGCGGCAATAACGCCATGATCCTGGCCCCCAGCGCCGACCTTGACCTGGCCGTGCGCGGCATCCTGTTCAGCGCCATCGGCACCGCTGGCCAGCGCTGCACCACGCTGCGCCGCTTGATCGCCCATGAGTCGGTCAAAGATGAAATCGTCGCCCGCCTGCAAGCGGCCTACGCCAAGGTGCGTATCGGCCATCCGCTGGAAGGCAACCTGGTCGGCCCGTTGATCGACAAGCAAAGCTTTGATGCCATGCAGGCCGCGCTGGCCCAGGCCAAACAGGAAGGCGGCACGGTGTTCGGCGGTACGCGCCAGCTCGCCGACAGCTTCCCCAACGCCTACTACGTGGCCCCGGCCATTGTCGAAATGCCCGAGCAAAGCGCCGTGGTGCGCCATGAGACCTTTGCGCCGATTCTGTATGTGCTGGGCTACAGCGACTTTGCCGAAGCCATTGCCCTGAACAACGACGTGCCGCAAGGCTTGTCGTCCTGCATCTTCACCACCGATGTGCGTGAGGCCGAGACCTTTATGTCGGCGGTGGGCAGTGACTGCGGCATTGCCAACGTCAATATCGGCCCGAGCGGCGCCGAGATTGGCGGCGCGTTTGGTGGTGAAAAGGAAACGGGCGGCGGGCGTGAATCGGGGTCGGATGCGTGGCGTGCTTACATGCGGCGCCAAACTAACACCGTGAACTACTCACGCGAGTTGCCGTTGGCCCAAGGCATCACCTTCGATTGAGGTCTGGTTATGCCGTTAAAGCAGTCGTGTTTGTGGGAAGAGTTAACCCCGGAACGTCCGAAGGCGGCGGCCTTGCAGGGCGACCTCAAGGTCGATGTCTGTGTGATTGGCGCGGGCTTTACCGGGTTATCCACAGCCTTGCACCTGCTGGAGCAGGGCAAGCGCGTGGCGATTGTCGAGGCCCATGAAACCGGGCATGGCGGCTCCGGGCGCAATGTCGGGCTGGTAAATGCCGGGATGTGGATTGCTCCAGATGATGTCGAAGCCGGGCTTGGCGAGGCGGTGGGCAGCAAGCTGGTGGCCGAGATGGGCAATGCGCCGTCGCTGGTGTTTTCCCTGATCGACCGCTATGCCATCGCCTGCCAGGCCAAGCGCAACGGCACCCTGCATATGGCCCATAACGGCAGCGGCGCGGCCGACCTGCAAAGCCGCTGCGCGCAATGGCAACGCCGTGGTGCGCCGGTAGAAATCATCACGGGCGCTGCCTGCCATGCTGCAACCGGCACCAAGCGTATTGATGCCGCGCTGCTTGATCGG
>JBCECW010000133.1:3488-8348 GCA_039207785.1 Pseudomonas sp.
TGGCTTGGCCGAGGCTGTGGTCGGGCTCGGTGGCCAGCTTTTTCACCATTCACCGGTGAGTCGGCTGGAGCGTCAGGGCGTGGACTGGTTGGTCTCGACGCCAGGTGGCGTAGTCACGGCCGAGAAAGTGGTGCTGGCCTCCAACGCCTATACCGAAGGCGAATGGACCGAGCTGCGACGCAACTTTTTCCCCGGCAGCTATTACCAGGTGGCCTCAGAGCCATTGAGTGGTGCGGCGGCCGACGCCATCTTGCCGGGCGGCGAGGGCTCGTGGGATACCCGCCAGGTGCTGAGCAGCATCCGCCGTGATGCGGAGGGTCGCTTGTTGCTGGGTAGCCTGGGCAGTGCCGCGAATAAACCGTTGTGGGCGGTGAAAGCCTGGGCCGATCGTATCCAGCAGTTCTACTTCCCCCAGTTGGGCAAGGTGCAGTGGCAAAGCACCTGGACCGGCACCATCGCCTTTACCCCCGACCACCTGATGCGCCTGTTCGAACCGGCGCCGGGCCTGGTGGCTGTTACCGGTTACAACGGTCGCGGGGTGACTACCGGCACCGCCGTGGGGCGTGCCTTTGCCAACTATTTGCTCACTGGTTCGCGGGAGGCATTGCCGATGCCATTCCAACCCATGGACGGTATCAGCGCGCCGGGCTTGCGCAGCGGCCTGTTTGAGTTGGGTTTTTCGCTGTACCACGCGGGGCAGTGCCTACGTATCGTCGTGTAGGGTGTGCTTTGCGCACCGTTGCGTATGACGGGTGATCGCTCGGTGCGCGGAGCGCACCCTACGGATCCGTAGGGTGGGTTGAGCAAAGCGAAGCCCAGCAGCCACATCGCGAAAACCCCGGCCAGTACAGTTACGGCCATTTTTTTGCGTAAATGCGACCCCTCTCCCGCATTCCCCAATCCCTGCACTAGCCTGTATTGGTGCGCGTGCCGGTGCTTTGCGCACCAGTGGTGTGCACTTCGGTGACAGGTACAGTTACGGCGAGTTGCCCTGGTTGGGGTGGCTGGTTGCTATCGCCTGATCGTTAGGTTGCTCTTCAAGTTTATTTAGGGTTGCACCTTACCGATTTGCTGGGTTGCACCTCCTTGAAGTAGAGCCCTCGAATACCGCTGGTGCATTCACCGAAAGTTTTTTTGGCAGAACAAAAATCTGTGGCACGCGGCTTGCTCAAGCATCTGCGCCTTCACATAACCCCTCAGGAGCAAAACTCCATGCCTCACAAGAAAACTTTTAAGAAAGGTGTTCTGGCGTTTGCGGTAGCCAGTGCCATGAGCATGACTTCCGTTGCCTTTGCTGATGTCGTAATTGGCGTTGGCGGTCCCATGACTGGCGGTAACGCAGCCTTTGGTGACCAACTGTGGAAAGGGGCAGAGCAGGCAGCCGCCGATATCAACGCGGCCGGCGGTATCAATGGTGAGCAAATCAAACTGGTGAAAGGCGACGATGCTTGCGAGCCCAAGCAGGCCGTAGCAGTCGCCAACCGCATGGTGGACTCGGACAAGGCCGTCGCCGTAATCGGCCACTTCTGCTCCTCGTCGACCATCCCGGCGTCCGAAGTCTATGACGAAGCCGGCATCATCTCGATTACCCCAGCATCGACCAACCCGACTGTTACCGAGCGTGGCCTGAGCGGCGAATTCCGTATCTGCGGTCGTGACGACCAGCAAGGCGTGGTAGCCGGCGACTATATCGTCGACAAGCTGAAACTCAGCAAAGTCGCGATCATTCACGACAAAGACACCTACGGCCAAGGCCTGGCAGATGCCACCAAGGCCCAGCTGAACAAGCGTGGCGTAAAAGAAGTGCTGTACGAAGGCCTGACCCGTGGCGAGAAAGACTTCAACGCCCTGGTTACCAAGATCCGTTCCTCGGGCGCTGAAGTGGTGTACTTCGGTGGCCTGCACGCTGAAGCCGGCCCACTGGTTCGCCAGTTGCGCGAACAAGGCTCCACCGCCCTGTTTATCTCCGGTGACGGCATCGTGACCGACGAACTGGTGACCACTGCCGGTGGTGCGCAATACACCAAAGGCGTGCTGATGACCTTCGGCGCCGACCCGCGCAATATCCCGGACGGCAAGCCGGTAATCGAGAAATTCCGCGCCAACGGCTATGAGCCAGAAGGCTACACCCTGTACTCCTACGCGGCCGTGCAAGCTGTGGCGGCGGCCTTCACCGGCATCAAAGGCACCGACGGCGCCAAGGCCAGTGCCTGGCTGAAAGCCAACCCGGTGAAAACCGTGATGGGCGTGAAAGAGTGGGACAAGAAAGGCGACCTGAAAGTCTCCGACTACGTGATGTACGAGTGGGATGACAAAGGCAAATACCACCAGCAGTAAGAACTAGCTCGGCTAACAGCCTTGGTATTACCCGTACCAAGGCTGTTAGTGCTTCTGGGCACTGCTGGCGTTGTATTTCAGGCGTTACTGCGAGGTAGCGTTTGTTTCAGCAGTACCCGTCTATCACTAGAGGCGGCAGGCCGAACCCCAAGGCACTGACCCCAACAGACGAGACTGCGTCAATGGACGGTATTTTCCTGCAACAACTGATCAACGGGTTGACCCTGGGATCGGTCTACGGACTGATTGCCATCGGTTACACCATGGTTTACGGCATCATCGGCATGATCAACTTCGCCCACGGCGATGTGTATATGGTCTCTGCCTACCTCACGGCCATCGGCCTCGCGGTACTGACCTTCTTCGGTCTCGAATCGTTTCCGTTCCTGATCCTCGGCACGCTGATCTTCACCATTGTGGTGACGGGTGTGTACGGCTGGACCATCGAACGTATCGCCTACAAACCGCTGCGTAACTCCACGCGCCTGGCACCGCTGATTTCTGCCATCGGCATGTCGCTGATCCTGCAGAACTATGTGCAGGTTTCCCAGGGCGCCCGCCAGCAAGGCGTACCCACCCTGCTCGAAGGGGTGATGAAGTTCCACGTTGGCGACGGCTACGTGCAACTGACCTACACCAAGCTGTTTATCATCATCGTCTCGCTGGTGGGCATGGGTGTACTCACCTATATCATCCAGAACACCAAGCTCGGCCGTATGTGCCGCGCCACCCAGCAAGACCGCAAGATGGCCTCGATCCTGGGGATCAACACCGACCGCGTGATCTCCTACGTGTTTGTCATCGGCGCCTGCATGGCCGCCCTGGCCGGCCTGCTGATCACCCTCAACTACGGCACCTTCGACTTCTACGCCGGTTTTATCATCGGTATCAAAGCCTTTACCGCGGCCGTGCTCGGCGCCATGTTGGGCGGGCTGATCCTGGGGGTAGCCGAAGCGCAGTTTGCCGGCTTGGTGAACTCCGACTTCAAGGACGTGTTCTCCTTCTCGCTGCTGGTAATGATCCTGATTTTTCGACCGCAAGGGCTCATGGGTAAACCCCATGTGGCGAAGGTGTAAGCATGTCGGCTAGCCATTCCATTGACCTGAAACGCTGCCTGCTCGACACCGTTCTCGCTGGCCTGATTTCCCTGATCGTTTTCGGCCCTATCGTGGGCATCGTGCTGCAGGGCTATAGCTTCGACTTGCACCCACAGCGCCTGGCGGTGCTGGTGGCCATCGTGATGGCCGGGCGCTTCTGCCTGAGCCTGTTCCTGCAAACCGCACAAGGGCAGAAACTTGCCCACTCCATGCAAAACAAAGACAGCGGCGTGCATGTGCTGCCGGCCGGCCACAAGTCGAGCCTGCGCTTTGTGATTCCGGTGCTGATCCTGCTGGCGATCTGCTTCCCGTTTTTCGCCAACAAATACCTGCTGTCGGTGGTCATTCTCGGCCTGATCTACGTATTGCTGGGCCTGGGCCTGAACATCGTGGTCGGCCTGGCCGGGCTGCTCGACCTGGGTTTCGTCGGCTTCTATGCCATTGGCGCCTACGGCCTGGCGCTGGGTTATCAGTACCTGGGCCTGGGTTTCTGGTCGGCGCTGCCGCTGGCGGCCATTGCGGCGGCCTTCGCCGGGTGCATTCTGGGCTTTCCGGTGCTACGGATGCACGGCGACTACCTGGCCATCGTGACCCTGGGCTTTGGCGAAATCATTCGCCTGGTGCTGAACAACTGGGTGTCGCTGACCAATGGCCCCAACGGCATTCCAATTCCGGGCCCGACCCTGTTCGGCCTGGAATTCGGCCGCCGCGCCAAGGAAGAAGGTCATGTGCCGATCCACGAATGGCTGGGCGTGAGCTACAACCCCAACGCCGAGCTGATCTTCACCTTTGTGGTGCTGTTTATCGTGGTAATGGCCGTGCTCTACGTAAAACACCGCCTGACCCATATGCCCGTCGGCCGCGCCTGGGAAGCGCTGCGCGAAGACGAAATCGCCTGCCGCGCCATGGGCCTCAACCATGTGCTGGTAAAACTCTCGGCCTTTATGATCGGCGCCTCCATCGCTGGCCTGGCCGGGGTGTTCTTTGCCACCAAGCAGGGCTTTATCGACCCGTCCTCGTTCACCTTCTTCGAGTCGGCACTGATCCTGGCGATCATCGTGCTCGGCGGCCTGGGGTCGACCCTGGGGGTGGTGATTGCGGCCTTTGTACTCACCGTGGCGCCTGAGCTTTTGCGCAGCTTCGCCGAGTACCGGGTATTGATGTTCGGCATCCTGATGGTGCTGATGATGATCTGGCGTCCGCGCGGGCTGGTGCGTATCAGCCGCAATGGCTACGCGATTCGTAAAGGAGTGAAGCCGTGAGCAACGACGTCATTCTCTCGGTCGAGCATCTGATGATGCAGTTCGGTGGTATCAAGGCCCTGAACGATGTGAGTTTCAACATTCAACGCGGTTCGATCTCGGCGCTGATCGGCCCCAACGGCGCCGGCAAGACCACGGTGTTCAACTGCCTGACCGGCTTCTAC
>JBCECW010000134.1:0-8294 GCA_039207785.1 Pseudomonas sp.
CTATGGCCACTACCACCTCAAGGTAGCGTGTCTACCAATTCCACCACCTCGGCAATTAACGCACTTACTTCTGCTCTGGAGCTTGAGGTACGTCGCTAGCGTTAGACGCTGGCTTTTGCTCTTCGAGCACCGGCACATCACTTGCTACCGGTTTTTGCTGCGGTACTTCCAACACAGCTGGATCAGGCAAACCAGCCTGACTCAGCGTGTGAGCTTTTTCTTTAGCAAAGAAGCCTAAGCCCAAGCTAGTAATGAAAAAAGCGGCGGCAAGTATAGCAGTAAAACGACTAAGAAAGGTAGAGGAACCTTGGCTACCAAAAACAGTTGCCGAAGCACCCGAACCGAACGACGCACCGGCATCGGCACCTTTACCCTGCTGCAACAGTACGAGGGCTACAACGCCCAGGGCCGCCAGCAGATGCAGAACTACAACGACAGTTTCCAGCATTTCTTAGTTTCCTGCGGCGCGACAGATCGCACCAAACTCATCCGCATTCAGAGAGGCCCCACCAATGAGCCCCCCATCGATATCCGGCATGCCGAACAATTCAACCGCATTGGCCGCCTTGACGCTACCGCCATAAAGAATTCGTACGCCGCGAGCCACTTCGGCATTTTCCGCATGAAGCTGCGCGCGAATGGCCGCATGTACTTCCTGCGCTTGCTCTGGTGTAGCGGTGAGGCCTGTACCAATTGCCCAGACCGGCTCGTACGCAATAACAGCACGAGCAAACGCACCCACACCCAACTCTTCAATCACACTGCCAAGCTGCCGCCCAACTACTTCCAGGGTCTTGCCCGCTTCGCGCTGCGCCAGGGTTTCCCCTATGCACAACACCGGCGTCAGACCACAAGACTGCGCAGCGGCAAACTTGCGACTCAGAATCTCGTCGCGCTCACCCAGAATCTGACGACGCTCCGAGTGACCAACCAACACCAGCGTGCAACCTGCATCAACCAATTGGCTCGATGCGATCTCGCCGGTCAGTGCGCCCTGCATCGGTTCTACTGCGCAGTTCTGCGCACCGACTGCAATGGCCTTGCCTTCCAGCCCAGTCATCACCTGATTGATGTAAAGGCAGGGCGGAAAAACCGCCACCTCTACACCCGTTGGCAATGCCAAGAGGCGCAGGCCTTTGATCAACTCAGCGACGCTGGCGCGGGTACCGTGCATCTTCCAGTTACCAGCTACCAAGGGGCGACGCATGCTCTACCTCGTCGATCAAAGTGGGCGCAGATGCTACCCAAGAGATTAGGGATTAGCAAGCCGAATCAGGCACATACTTCGCTAACAACTTTCGCTAATTCATCAGCATAGCTGCGAACCTGCGCCTCATCGTCGCCTTCGACCATCACGCGCACCAACGGCTCAGTGCCGGATTTACGCAGCAACACCCGACCACGCCCGCCCATACGCTCGGTTACCCGGGCACAGGCATCGGTAACGGCAGGATGGGAAACCGGGTCGACGCCACCAGCAAAACGCACGTTAACCAACACTTGCGGACATTTACGCAGGCCCTGGCGCGCTTCCGCCAGGCTCTTGCCCCAACGCTTCAAGGCCAGCAGCACCTGCAACGCGGCGATGATCGCATCACCGGTGGTGGTGTGCTGGAAGCAGACGATATGCCCGGAGTTCTCACCGCCGATCTGCCAGTTACGCTCCAGCAGCTCGCTGATGACATAACGGTCGCCGACGTTCGCCCGCACAAATGGAATACCCAGGTCAGCCAGGGCCAGCTCGAGCCCCAGGTTGCTCATCAGGGTGCCGACAACGCCGCCCTGCAACCTGCCCTGCTCCTGCAAATCCTTGGCGATGAGATAGAGCAGTTCGTCACCGTCCACCAGCGCGCCGGTGTGGTCGACCATCAATACACGGTCGGCATCGCCGTCAAAGCCAATCCCCAGATCGGCCTCATGGGCCACCACGGCAGCCTGCAAGGCGCCCATATGGGTCGAGCCGCAGTCGTCGTTGATATTCAGGCCGTTCGGCTGGGCAGACAACACCGTCACCTGCGCGCCCAGCTCACGGAACACACTGGGAGCGATCTTGTACGCCGCGCCATGGGCGCAATCGATCACCAGCTTGAGGCCGGCAAAATCGGTGCTGGTAGGCACACTGCTCTTGCAGAACTCGATATAGCGCCCCGCCGCATCGTTGATACGCGAGACCTTGCCCAGCTTGGCCGACTCGACCACCGTCATCGGTGTATCCAGCAGCTCTTCGATCATCAGTTCCAACTCGTCCGGCAACTTGGTGCCCTGGCCGGAGAAAAACTTGATGCCGTTGTCATCGTGTGGGTTATGCGAGGCGCTGATCACGATGCCAGCCTCGGCATGGAAGGTACGCGTCAGGTAGGCGATTGCCGGCGTCGGCATTGGCCCCAGCAGCATCACGTCGGCACCAGCCGCGGAAAGACCGGCCTCCAGGGCCGATTCGAACATATAGCCCGAAATTCGCGTGTCTTTGCCGATCAGCACCCGGCAGGCGCCTTGCTTGCGAAACGCCATACCGGCAGCCCAGCCGAGCTTGAGCATAAAGTCAGGAGTGATCGGGTATTCACCCACGCGCCCACGAATACCGTCGGTGCCGAAATATTTTTTACCCATGTTGTCTCCGATCTTCTTATTCTGCCGCGCTGACCGCAGCAATCATGCGCACGACATCTACCGTTTCCGGCACATCGTGCACACGCAAAATATGTGCGCCTTTGGCGACTGCCACCGCGGCCAGCGCCAGGCTGCCATACAGGCGCTCACCCACCTCGCGGCCCAGGGTCTTGCCAATCATGCTCTTGCGCGAGACGCCCACCAAGAGCGGCCGACCGAGGGCGTGCAAGGCCTGCATATGGTTAAACAGCGAGAGATTGTGCTCGTGGGTTTTGGCGAAGCCAAAACCGGGGTCCAGCACAATCCGCTCGGCAGCAATCCCGGCGGCCACACAGGCGGCCATGCGCTCCTGCAGAAACCCCTGCACCTCCGCAACAATGTCGGCGTACACCGGATTGTCCTGCATGGTGCCGGGCTCGCCACGCATATGCATCAGGCATACCGGCAATTGCGTGGCAGCCACCGCCTCGAGCGCGCCGTCGCGCTGCAGCGAACGCACGTCGTTGATCAAACCTGCACCAAGCCGCGCCGATTCGCGCATCACCGCTGGCGTCGAGGTATCCACAGAGATAATCACATCCAGCTCGCGGGCAATCGCCTCGACCACCGGTGCCACGCGTTCCAGCTCCTCGACCGGCGAAACAGCGCGCGCACCAGGGCGCGTCGACTCGCCGCCAACATCGATAAGCGTCGCACCGGCCGCCACCATGGCCGCCGCATGTTGCAGCGCCAGGTCGACGCGGCTGAAGCGCCCGCCATCAGAGAAGGAATCAGGGGTGACGTTGAGGATGCCCATTACATGCGGGCGGCTTAAATCAAGAAACCGGCTGCCACAAGGCAGCCGGTTCGGGTGTTGCGTCAGGGACATGTCAGGCCTTAATGCTCGGCGGCAGGGCCACCGATAGGTTTCTCTGGAGTCTCGACTGAATCCTGCTTGCTGATCGTCGTACCGGAATCACCGTCATCCTGCCAGTCACGCGGCTCGCGCGGCGTGCGACCGTTCATGATGTCGTCGATCTGATCGGCGTCGATGGTCTCGTACTTCATCAGCGCATCGCACATGGCGTTGAGCTTGTCGCGATTCTCTTCCAGCAGACGCTTGGCGGTGCCATAGCACTCGTCGATGATGCTGCGCACTTCCAGGTCGATCATCTTCGCGGTGTCAGCAGACAGATTGCTCTGCTGGCTGCCCATGCTGCGACCGAGGAACACTTCGCCGTCTTCTTCGGCGTACATCAGCGGCCCCAGCTTCTCGGATAGGCCCCACTTGGTGACCATATTCCGTGCGATCTGGCTGGCACGCATGATGTCGTTGGAAGCACCAGTGGTAACACCGTCGAAGCCCAAGGTCATTTCTTCAGCGATCCGTCCGCCGTAGAGCGAACAGATCTGGCTGATCAACGCGCGCTTGGAGAGGCTGTATCGGTCTTCTTCCGGCAGGAACATGGTCACACCCAGCGCGCGACCACGCGGAATGATCGACACCTTGTAGACCGGGTCATGCTCAGGCACCAAGCGCCCAACGATGGCGTGGCCCGCCTCGTGGAATGCGGTGTTGAGCTTTTCCTTTTCCGACATGACCATGGTTTTGCGCTCGGCGCCCATCATGATCTTGTCTTTGGCCAACTCGAATTCTTTCATCTCGACAATGCGCTTGCCGGCGCGAGCGGCGAACAGCGAGGCTTCGTTGACCAGGTTGGCCAAGTCGGCACCCGAGAAGCCTGGTGTGCCACGGGCAATTACCGCGGGCTTGACGTTGTCACCCATCGGCACCTTGCGCATATGCACTTTCAGGATTTGCTCGCGACCGCGAATGTCCGGCAGGCCGACCACCACCTGGCGGTCGAAGCGGCCCGGGCGCAGCAGCGCAGGGTCGAGTACGTCAGGACGGTTGGTGGCGGCGATCACGATGATGCCGTCGTTCATTTCAAAGCCGTCCATCTCCACCAGCAACTGGTTGAGAGTCTGTTCGCGCTCGTCGTGACCACCGCCCATGCCGGCGCCACGATGGCGGCCGACGGCGTCAATCTCGTCGATAAAGATGATGCATGGCGCGTGTTTCTTGGCCTGCTCGAACATATCGCGAACGCGGCTGGCGCCGACGCCGACGAACATCTCGACAAAGTCAGAGCCGGAAATGGTGAAGAACGGCACCTTGGCTTCGCCAGCAATGGCCTTGGCCAGCAGGGTTTTACCGGTACCCGGCGGGCCGACCATCAGCACGCCGCGAGGGATGCGGCCACCCAGGCGCTGGAACTTGCCCGGATCACGGAGGAACTCGACCAGCTCACCCACTTCCTCTTTGGCTTCGTCGCAACCAGCGACGTCGGCCAGGGTGGTTTTCACCTGGTCTTCGGAAAGCAGGCGAGCCTTGCTCTTGCCAAAGCTCATCGGGCCGCCCTTGCCGCCGGCACCGCCCTGCATCTGGCGCATAAAGAACATAAAGACGGCAATGATGACCAGGATCGGGAAGCTGGCGACCAGAAGCTGAGTCCAGATGCTCTGCTGCTCAGGCTTTTTGCCTTCGACGGTCACGTTGTTGTTGATCAGATCGCCGATCAGGCCGCGGTCTTCGATCATCGGGCGTACGGTGGTGAACGGTTTGCCGTCAGTACCGATACCGGTGATGGTGAAGCCTTCGATGGTTACTTTTTGCACACCACCATCTTTGACCTGCTCGATAAATTGCGAGTAGTTCAGCGTCTGAGGCTCGCTCGGGCTGGAAAAGTTGTTCATCACCGTCACCAGGACGGCAGCGATGATCAGCCACAAGATCAGGTTCTTTGCCATGTCGTTCAATTAGCTACCCTCTGAAGCAGGCCCCACGCGGGACGAACCTCGCATTACGGCTGGATATTGATCAGCCTAACTTACTACACAACTTCCGAACCTAGGCAGGAAGCGTCTGTAACCCTTTATGAGGCACTGCCGCACAAGGCGGCAAAACAACGCTCGATTCGTACATCGTTCGACTGAACCCCTACTTCAAGGGTTCAACCATGGGCTCAATCTTGCGCCCCGCGAAAGCCTCGGGCCAGCAAATATTGCTCGCGGGAGCGATCACGGGAAGACAGTGGCTTGCGCATCTGAACTTTCTCGAACAGCGCGCGAACCTGTTTGTGGTAGGCATCAAAGCCTTCGCCCTGGAAAATCTTGATCAGAAAATCGCCGCCCGGGCGCAACACCTGGCTAGCCAAATCCAATGCCAGCTCGCACAAATACATCGAGCGCGCCTGATCCGCCATCTTCACCCCACTCATATTGGGGGCCATATCCGAAATCACAAGGTCTACCGGATTATTGCCGACAGCCTCGAGGATTTGCGCCAGTACAGACTCTTCCGTGAAGTCGCCTTGAATAAAGGTGACATCCGGAATGCTGTCCATCTCCAAAATATCTGACGCGATCAAGCGCCCCTTGTCGCCTAACACTCGACTGGTTACCTGCGACCAACCGCCGGGCGCAGCGCCCAGGTCGATAACGGTATTGCCGGGACGCAGAATGCGGTCTTTTTCCTGAATTTCCAGGAGTTTGTAGCTGGCACGCGAACGGTAGCCGTCCTTCTGTGCCATTTTTACGTAGGGGTCGTCGAAATGCTCTTTCAACCAACCTTGACTTGACTTGGAACGTGCCACTGGGCACCTCAAAAATTAACGGGGCGTGATTATCTGGGCGGTACCGAGAGCGCTCGGGTAAACTAGCCGCCGCTTTTTACAAGATCAGACGCAGGGGTCAGATTATGCCGCTCACTCAAGAGCAGAAGAAACAGTACAAATCTATCGGTCACCATCTAAAACCGGTATTGATTGTTGCTGACAATGGTTTGACCGAAGGCGTGCTTGCTGAACTGGAGCGCGCACTGACTGATCACGAACTGATCAAGATCCAACTGCGCATCACCGAACGCGAAAGCCGCCTGGCTGCGATCAATGAACTGTGCACCACCGCCAAAGGCGAACTGGTGCAAGTTATCGGCAAGATGGCGCTTATCTACCGCAAGAACCCGAAGGTCAACAAACAGCTGTCCAACGTTACCCGCTTCAGCTGATTGCCCTTCCCCCGGTCAGTGGCGTGCCTTGCGCGCCCTGGCCGCCTCGCCATCCGGCACTGGCTGCAACACCAGCAGCGCCCCCAGCAACGCCAAGACCAGAAAACAGAATAGCTGCAGACGCAGCGCATTCGGCATCCAGTGATGGAGCGCGCCGTAGGCCAATGCCAGCAGAAAACTGCCCAACAACAATTGGCCACGCACTTGCTGCCACATCGCCGACGCACGCTCGGCCTGTACCAGCACCAAGGTTTGCAGCAACACGCCAGCCGCCGCCAGCAGAACGAGCAACGGGCTGAGGGTATTGGCGATCTCTTCGACCAGCATCGGCGCCAGGCCGATACGTTCCAGCGCGGGCAGCATCACGAAGTGCAGCAACCAGAGGCCGCCAACCCAGAAGGTCTGGGCCAGCCGCCAGCTGTTGGCGCCGACGTTGATCGGCGCACGCTTAGATATGACGAACCTCGACGATTTCGTACTCGATCAGGCCACCGGGCGTACGCACCGCGACCACATCGCCTTCTTCCTTGGCAATCAAGGCGCGAGCGATGGGCGAACCGACGGAAATCTTGCCAAGCTTGATGTCCGCTTCGTCCTCACCAACGATCTGGTAGGTCACGCGCTCGTCAGTCTCGACGTTGGCGATCTCCACCGTAGTACCGAAAATCACCTTACCAGTGGGCTCGATAGCCGTGACGTCGATGATCTGCGCATTCTGCAGACGACCTTCGATATCACGGATACGCGCCTCGACCATACCCTGTTGCTCGCGAGCAGCGTGGTATTCGGCGTTTTCCTTGAGGTCACCCAATTCGCGGGCCGTGCCAATGTCCTGGCTGAGCTTCGGACGCACGACCTTGGTCAGGTGGGCGTGTTCTTCTTCCAGGGCGCGAGCGCCCTGGACGGTCATTGGGTACTTGATCATGCCTTCAATCCTGCATGCAGATCCTGCAAGCGGCGCACGGTCTTCTCAGGACCAAACTTCAACGCCTCGCAGATCGCCTCGCCCGCCGCAATGGTGGTGGTGCAGTAAATCTTGTGCTGCAGCGCGTTACGGCGAATGGAGTAGGAGTCAGCGATCGACTGACGACCCTCGGTGGTGTTGATGATCAGGGTGACTTCGTCGTTCTTGATCATGTCGACCACGTGCGGGCGACCTTCGGTCACCTTGTTCACGCGACGTACTTTCAAGCCGGCGGCTTCGATCAGCTTGGCGGTACCCGCGGTTGCCACGATTTCAAAGCCCAGGTTGATCAGGTCACGGGCGACGCCAGCCACCAGAGGCTTGTCGTCATCACGAACGCTGATAAAGGCCGTGCCACCGCTTGGCAGGATTTCGCTCGCGCCCATCTGGGCCTTGGCGAACGCCTCACCAAAGGTATCGCCCACGCCCATCACTTCACCGGTCGACTTCATTTCTGGGCCGAGGATCGGGTCAACGCCTGGGAACTTGGCGAACGGGAATACCGCTTCTTTGACGCTGTAGAAGTTCGGGATGATTTCTTCGGTCAGGCCCAGTTCTTTCAGGGTTTTACCCGCCATCACGCGCGCGGCGATCATGGCCAGGGAAACCCCGATGCACTTGGACACGAACGGTACGGTACGCGAGGCACGCGGGTTCACTTCGATCAGGTAG
>JBCECW010000135.1:0-8267 GCA_039207785.1 Pseudomonas sp.
GCTATAAACGTCGTCTTGTAAATATTTACAGCGCTGGTGCAATAGTAGTTTTGGTTACGGTCAGCATTTTTTTCAGCGCCAATGCACAGTTGGATGGCCCCCAATGCTTCTCTGTCATTGGATTCTTTGACGAGTAGGGCCCGCTCATTGTCGTAATCCGTACTTCTATCCTCAAAGGCGTTTCTTCGAGAAACCAAGAAAACGGTACAGCTCACAGCTGCAATGATAATTACACTGGAGATCAGTAATTGCCGAGTCCAAAATTTTCTTGAAGCCCAAGAAATGACCTTTTCGCCAACTGCAAGCGTTTCAATCGCATCATTGATGTATTTTTTAGGGCTTTCCATCGCACATTCCTAGTACAGACTTTTGAAGTTGTAGGGGCGCGCCGATCTCTCGCGCTGCGATAGTGGAAGGCGACATTTTTTAAATATTTTTAAACCGCAAAAACAAAAAAGCCCTGAATGATCAGGGCTTTTTCGTGTTCAGTCTGGAGCGGGTGAAGGGAATCGAACCCTCGTTATCAGCTTGGGAAGCTGGAGTAATGCCATTATACGACACCCGCTTTTGCGGCTGACTTTGTACCAGAAGCCGGCGGGGAATTGAAGCCCGCCGTGATAACAGGGCAATGTTTTTCACGGCGAGCTTGGTTTTTGTCATGCCTCATACGGCAATCGCGGCGGTGTTGTCGTGCACCGGGCGGCGGTGTTGGTTGCCGCTGTGCAGGAAGCCGAGCATGGCGTTCTGGGTTTGTTGCCAGGCGCCTTTGTGTTCCATGTCGAGGAAATGCCCGGCATTGGTCACGGTGGTGAACTGGCAGTCGTTAAGGTGGTTGCCAAAGATGCGCGCATCGGTGGCGGTGGTGTATTCGTCGTGCTCGCCGTTGATAAACAGCAACGGTGTTTCGATGCTGTGCAGGCAGGCCATCTGGCAGTGGGTATCGAGGTGCAGCACTTTGTGGATATGGGCGTGCATCTGCCGGTATTCGTGGTCGTGCAGGTTGCTGATATGCCGGTGGTTGTAGCGCTTGAACAACGACGGCAGGTGCTTGCCGATGGTGTTGTTCACCAGGTGGCCCATATTGTCGCGGTCCATGGTTTTCAGGTAGTACAGGCCCTTTTCCAGGTACTCGAGCATCGGCTCGTTGAGCAGCGGCGAGAACGAGTTGATCACGGCTTTCTCGATGCGCTTGGGCCGTTGCGCCAGGGCCAGCAGCGTGGCCACGCCGCCCCAGGAGAAGGACGACACATAGTCGGCATCAAAGTGGTCGATGAGCTCGAGCAGGATTTCCGCTTCGTCTTCCTTGCTCAGCGGGTGCACATGGGCGTTGTGCGCTTTGGACTGGCCGGCGTAAGGCTGGTCGTAGCACACCACGTTGAATTGCGGCGTCAGGTATTTGAGCGTGTGCGCAAATGAGGCGGTGGTGGCCAACGAGCCGTTTACCAGGATGACGGTTTTACGCGCCGCCTTGGTGGCGTAGTACTCGGTGTGCACATTGTGGCTGTATGCATGAACGACTGCGGTTTCTGGCCTCATGTCGTCTTCCTCCGTGGCGCAACGTGAAGCTCCTAAGCGGCAGGGCCGCCGTAAAAGAGCCATGTAGGGCAGACAGCAAAACGCCTGGACATGACAACTGAATGTCAGCCATAAAAATTTATAAGTTATTGTTTTTATTGCGGTTAGGATCGAACAACGCAGCTGCCACACGGCGCTGAAAGCGCGTGTGAAAAGACGGGTGTACCAGGCAGGAATCCAATTGGCGCAGAGCGCCAGTAACCGAGGGCTTGCTTAGATGGTCGCTGTGACTGGTAAGTCACGCTCTGACCTTGTGATTCGATTTAAGCAGCGGCTGTTTTCATCTGCAAGCGTGAGCGCCGGCTTTTTTTGCGATTAAAAGGCTCTGGCGCGGGCCGTCCGATGAATGACCGGTTTGGCCAACCGGTCAGCTTCATTTACTTCTGCAACACCGCCAGGGTTTCGCCGGTGCTCGGGCAGCTTTGCGCGCCGAGGTAGCGCGAGGTGTCGAGCCATTTTTTCTGCGGGTAGTAGGCGAATACGTAGCTGCCGGTTTTCAGGGTGTCGATCAGTTTGCCGGCGATGGCCGGGCGCACGGCCGGGCAACCCTGGCTGCGACCCAGACGGCCAAGGCCGGGCACTACTTTGGGATCTGCGTAGGCGGCGGCGTGCATAACGATGGCACGTGATTGGCTGTTGTCGTTAAAGCCGGGCTCCAGGCCCACCAAGCGCAACGAGCGACCGTGTTTGCCGCTGTAGGTAACGCCGGTCTGGTACAGGCCGATGGAGCTCTGGTAGCTGTTGGGCACGTTGGAGAACGAGGTGGCCATATCGGCGCCGCTATTCTTGCCGTGGGCCACCCACTCTTCGAACAAGAGTTTGTTGCGGGCCAGGTCGAACACCCACAGGCGTTTTTCCCGCGAGGGTTTCGAGTAGTCGATAACGGTGAGCAGTTTGTTCGGGTCGGTCTGGCTGGCGCACTGGTAGGCGGTGAGCGCGAGCTTCAGGGCGGTGAGGCTGGCGCTGGGCGCCAGGCGTTGCAGGTCCGTGGCGCTAGGCAGCGTTTGTGCGTGGCTGGCGAAACTGCTGGTCAGTACGAGCAGGCCGCACAGGCCCGCATAGCGCCGCAGGGCGCCTCCCCAAAGAGTTCGAATAAACAAGCGCAAAGCCCTGTTTGAATAATTGTGCGCGGGCATTGTGCACAATTGATCGCCGGCTTCCGATCATTTTTTGACCAGCGGTTACGGGCGTTTTTCCGCTTCTGTGGTGATAACCGTGAAGTTGCCGTTGCTGCGGGTTTCCGAGGTGGAGGCCAGATCGGTAATCACCAGGGTGGTGCCGACGTCCATGGCGGCGTGCAGATTTTTCAGAAAATCGGGGTTTACCGTCAGCGAGCCAAGCTGCTCGCGCGGCGAGTTGCCGTACTCCGGATTGCTGACCTGCACGGCCGACCAGCGCAGCGGTTGTGCCGGCAGCAGTTCATTGGTCGAGGGTTTTTCCAGCAGCGAGAACACCGCCATACCCCGGTGCGGCTGGTTGCTATCGAGGGCCATCACCGGCGCGCTGCCCACCAGTTGCCCACCGCGAAAGACATAGGTGCGCAGGTCGGCACGGCTGATCAGTACCGAGAGCGGGCCGGCGCTGTCGCCCGGGTCTTTCCAGAAGGTATCGCCGCTGAGCACCGCCGTGGCCACCGGCTTGCCGGCGCTGACGCTGGGCGCCAGCAGACCCGGGTGATAGACCTCCACCGGCGCGCTATGGGAGTCGGAAACAATCACCGTGGTGGAGCTGAACCCGGTGGTCTCGAACAGTTTTTTCGCAAAGGCCAGCGGCAGGCGCACGCAACCATGGGACGCCGGGTAACCCGGCAGATGGCCGGCGTGCAGGGCGATGCCGTCCCAGGTCAGGCGCTGCATATAGGGCATGGGCGCGCTGTTGTAGAGGTCGGATTTATGGTCGACGCTTTTCTGCAGAATGCTGAATACGCCGGTGGGGGTTTCGCGGCCTTTCTTGCCGCTGCTGACAGTGCTGACGCCAATGGCGATGCCATTGCGGTACACATAGGCGCGTTGCTCGGTAAGGCTGACCACCACGGTCACCGGCCCTTGCGGCGACACTTGTGGATACCAGAGAAACTGCCCCGGTTTCAGGTCTTGCAACTGTTGGCGCAGATCCTGGGCCGACGGGACGGGTGCCAGGGTAGGCGGTGCGGTAACGGCCCCCATCAGGCTGATTGCTACAAGTGAGCCCACTAACAACGACAGCGCCTTCATGCCGGCCCTCCAGAACGTGTGCATGGGTTTTGAACCCTACGCAGCGACTTTAGTCCCGATTTTTTTTGCCGCAAATCGTTGGTGCGCGGAGCACACTCTACGGTACCGCGGCACCTCGTTGGCGCTGCAACCGTAGGGTGCGCTCCGCGCACCGGCATGGCTACAGAAGGGCGATTTCGTCCGGAGTCAGGGCGCGGTACTGGCCGGGCGCCAGGGAAGGATCAAGCTGCAGCGGGCCAACGCTTTCACGGTGCAGCTTCACCACCTTGTTCTGAAAGTGCCCGAACATACGCTTTACCTGGTGATAGCGGCCTTCATACAAGGTCAGGCGCGCGCTATGGGGCGTGAGGATTTCCAGGCCGGCGGGCAGGGTAGTGAGGTCTTCATAGGCAAAGTACAGGCCCTTGGCGAATACCTCGGCGTACTCGGCGGTAATCACCTGCTCGGTCTCGACATAATAGACCTTGGGCTGTTTGCTGCTGGGCTGGGTCACCCGCCGTGACCACTGCCCATCGTTGGTCAACAGCAGCAGGCCGGTGGTGGTCAGGTCCAGGCGCCCGGCCAGGTGCAGCGGCTGGTCGGCGATTTTCGGCAGCAGGTCGAGCACGGTGGGGTGCTCGTCATGCTCGGTGGCGCTCACATAGCCAGCAGGTTTATGCAGCATGTAATAGCGCGCCGGCTTGCCCGCTTGCAGCAGCTGCTCGTCCAGCTCTACTCGCTGGAAATCGCGGATATCCAGCAGGCCATCGCGCACCACCACGCCATCCACTTTTACCCGCCCAGCGGCCAGTTGCTGGCGAGCGTCGAAGCGAGTGGCGGCGGGCAGGTTGGCAAGGAAGCGGTCGAGGCGCATGGCAAGTTACGGGATTGGGGTTTCGGCGAGCCGCGCGCAGTTTGGGCAAAGGCAGCTTTTGTCGATCTGTTCGGCGTCCAGCCTGGCCAAGGCCTCTGGGGCAATCGGGGTGCTAAAGCACCAACAGTCGCCGCCCGCCGTGGCCGGGTTGGCCTCGCTGCATTGGTTGGGCTGCCCGCACAGCGGGCAGCGTTCGGTATCAGCCGGCATGGGCCGGTTCCACGCAGACGCGGTTACGCCCCGACTGCTTGGCGCGGTATAGCGCGCGGTCGGCACGGCTTAACAGGCTGTGTAGGGTGTCGCCTTCGGTCAGCTCGGTAAGGCCGATGCTGGTATTGATCTGCAACTGTTTATCCGCCACTGGATAGCGGCTGTGTTCGGCCAGTTGGCGAATCTTTTCGGCAATCAGCTGGGCAGCGGCCGGCGCGGTGTCTTTGAGCAGCACGATAAATTCTTCGCCGCCCCAGCGGCACATGATGTCGGCCTGGCGCAGGCTGCCGCGCAGGTTGGCGGCAAAGCCGCGCAGCACGTCATCGCCGGCCAGGTGGCCGTGGGTATCGTTGAGGGTCTTGAAGTTATCCAGGTCGATCATCAGTGCGGCCAGCGGTTTCTGCTCGCGCTGCGCTTCTTGCAAGGCCTGGTTGGCGAGAATATCGAAGCCGCGGCGGTTGGGCAGTTTGGTCAGTGTGTCGGTGGTGGCCAGGGCCACGATGCGGGCCTGGTAGCGCCGCAGTGCGAGATTCACCAACGCCAGCACCAGGGTGGTAACCACCACGCAGATCAGCAGGTTCAGGTACAGGGTTTTGCGCACCCCGGCCAGTACGTTGTTTTCGTGCTTGTCGACAAACAGGTACCAGTTCAGCTCAGGGATATAGCGCACATTGAGGAAGTGGCCGCGACCATGTTCCTGATAATCGAAGTTGCCGCTCTGCGGCTTGGGCAGTTTGCTTTCCAGTTCTTCCAGGCCCGGCACATCGTTGAGCGACTGGCCGACCTTGGCCCCCAGCGGCCCGCCAGAGGCGCCGGTTAGCACAATCTTGCCCTCGGTATCGACAAAGTAAACGCTGCGGTCATAGCGCTGCTGGTAGGTGTCGATCAGCTTGACCACTGCATCCACGGTCAGGCCCACGCCGGTGGCGCCGATAAAGTTGCCTTGGTAATCGGTGACCTTGTAGTTGATAAAAAAGGTCAGGCGGTCCTGGTTGGCCATATCGACATCGACGTTGATTTCGTACGGCTTGGCCATATCGCGCACCCGGAAATACCAGATATCCCGCGGTTCATTTTCGCGCACCGACTTGAGCAAGCCCTTGGCCTGGTAGTAGCGGTGGGTTTTTTCCGAGATAAAAAAGCTGGTGAACGCGCCGTAATGGGCCTGCACTTCGGCCAGGTAGCGGGTGACCTGGTCGACATCCTGCTCACCACTCAATACCCAGTCACGCACAAAGGTATCGCGGCTCATCATCGAGGAAATCAGGATGGGCCGAACCAGGTCTTTCTGGATTTCCGAATAGACGTTATCCGAGGTCAGCGGCAGTTCGGTATCGACGATGCTGCTGCGGATTGAGGCCAGCGAGGCGTAATAGCTGACCAGCGAGGTCACCAGAAAGCCGCTGCCAAGCAGCAGTAATAACACCAGTACCAGGTAGCGCTGGGCGGTTTTGGGCGTGCGTAACGACATGGACAAGCGGCTCTGACGGGATGAGGCACTCTAACCGCCTCACCGTGTAGGAGCCAGCTTGCTGGCGAAGCTTTTAGCTCAAGAGCTTCGCCAGCAAGCTGGCTCCTACAGTCGGGGGAGGATGTCAGGCTTTGCTGCGGATATAGGCACGCCAGCCGCCGAAGTGGCTGATATCGGTAGCGCCGGCCAGCCCGTAGGGCTCGCAGATAAAGCCACTCTCCCAACTGCCATCGGCCAACTGCACTTTGCCCAGCCCCAACGGCGCGGCGATGCCGGTCAGGAACGACCCCAGCTCACTGCTTGGCAACTCCCACACTTCCACCTCGATGGCCACGCCGCCTTCGGCCACGCGCATCATGCCTGGGCGAAACGGCGGGCCACCGGCCAGCGCCCAGAGTTGATAGTCCGGGGCGCTCTGCGTGGCGTTTACCAGACGCCCACCGCGCTGCTTGAGCTGCCAGTTAAGCGGCAGGCCGTCCAGGTGCGCGCCGCACACCACCACACGCGCCAGGTCATGGCGGGCGGCAGTAGCCGGTGCTTGCAGGTCCAGGCCGCGTTCGCCAGCCAGCAGCAGGTTGGTTTCACGCTGCAGACCATCGGCCAGGCCCAGCAGGTACTGGTCGGTAAATGGCCGGCCAAACAGGGTGACGCCCCAGGGCAAGCCATCGGCCATAAAACCTGCCGGTACGGCGATGGCGGCGTAGTCGAGCATATTCATAAAGTTGGTGTAGTAGCCCAGGTCCGAGTTGCGTTGCACCGGCTCGGCTGCCAGCTCGGCCAGGGTCACCGGGCGCGGGTAGGCGGGGGTCAGCACGCAATCGAGCTCGGCCATGGCGTGGTCGCAAATGGCCTTGAGCTGCTGCAGGCGATATTGCGCGCGGAACAGCTGCACGGCAGTGGTGCCCGGTGCCTTGGACAGCACGGCATGGATCACCGGCAATACGGCATCGGGCTGCGCCTCGATCAGGTCGCCGGCCACGCTATAGCGCTCGGCTACCCACGGGCCTTCGTAAAGCAGGCGTGCGGCTTCGGCGAAGGGTTCGAAATCCAGTTCCACTGCCACACCGCCCAGCGCTTCCAGGCGCTTGATGGTGGCGGCGAACAGCGCCGGGCTTTGTTCGCAACCGAGAAACTCCAGTTGCTTGGGCACACCAAAACGAAAGCCGGGGCGGGGTAGGCCAAAGGCGCTGGCGTCGTTCCACAGCGGGTTTCTACGGCTGTACTCATCGGCCGCATCAAGGCCGGCGGTCAGGGCCAGCAATTGGCTGGCTTCGCGGGCGGTGGCGGTGAAATAGGTGACGCAATCCAGGGTGCGGCAGGCCGGCACCACCCCGGCGGTGGACAGCAGGCCCTTGGTGGCTTTCAGCCCGACCAGGTTATTCAGCGCTGCCGGCACCCGCCCGGAACCTGCGGTATCGGTGCCCAGGGCAAAGCTGGCCAGGCCCAGCGCCACTGCCAGGGAAGAACCGGCGCTGGAGCCGCCCGACGGGTAGTCCGGGTGCACGCTGTTGCGGCATGGGCCGTAGGGCGAACGGGTGCCGTTCAGGCCGGTGGCGAACTGGTCGAGGTTGGTCTTGCCCAGTGGAATGGCGCCCAGGGCCAGCAGTTTTTTCACCAGGGTCGCGGACTCGCTCGGCGTATAGGCAAAGGCCGGGCAGGCGGCGGTGGTGGGGATGCCGGCAAGGTCGATATTGTCCTTGATGGCAAAGGGCACGCCGAACAGCGGCAGGCTGTCGGCGCTTTTGCCGTCCAGGGCGGCCAGGTAAGGCTCCAGCTCAGCCTGGCTGAGCAGGTGGATAAACAGATTGAATTCCGGATTAAGCGCGGCGGCCTGTTCGCGCAAGGCGCTGATCAGTTGGCGCGGCGTGGTGGTGCCGGCCAGGTAGGCGGCTTTGACGGCGCCAAGGCGCAGGTCGAATGAGTGGTTCATGGGTAACTCCTGAAT
>JBCECW010000136.1:0-8256 GCA_039207785.1 Pseudomonas sp.
GTCGGGAACTTTCCACAACAGGCATTGTCGGCCGGCGCGTCAATTGTGAACTAGTCGTGGTCCTTCATGGTTGTGAACAACCGTTGACAGCTGTCAGACAGCAGGCGCCATCAGATTGACATCTCAGTTTCGGACGCCAGCTTGTAACCCCTGCCGTAGACAGTCTGGATCAATTGCGGGCGGTTGGAATTGAGTTCCAGCTTGCGGCGCAGGCGGGCCACCAGGGTATCGACGGTGCGCAGGTCGCCGGAGTCTTCGGTGTCCAGGCCATGGCGCAGGCAGGCGAGCAGATCATGGCGATTAACCGGCTTGCCGCGGCGCTCGATCAGGCCGATCAGCAAGGCAAATTCGCCGGCGGTGAGGGTGACATCGGCGCCCTGTTCATCGCTGATACGGCGGCGCAGCAAGTCCACCTTATATGGCCCCAGCAACAGTTCCTGGCTCGGCTTGTCGCCCTGGCGGCGGCGCAGCAGGCTGCGGATCTGCGCCAGCAACACACGCAGGTTGACCGGCTTGGTGATATAGCAATCGGCGCCGGTTTCCAGCCCTGCCACGCGATCAAAATCATCATCGCGCACGGTCACCAGGATGATGCCGATCTGCGGGCTTTTGCTGCGCAGCTGGGCGGCGACGGTAAGGCCATCGATATCCGGCAAGCCGATATCGAGGATGACGGCGGCTGGCTGATGGCGCTCGAACAAGCGCATGCACTCCAGGCCCGAGGGGGTGCTGAACACCTCATAACCGGCATTGACCAGGTACAGCGAGACCATTTCGCGGATTTCCGGCGCGTCTTCGACGACAAGAAGTTTTTCCATGGCTCGGTGGTCCCTGCTTGTTATGGTTTTTATGGCGCGCGATTGTGGCCTTGGTGGCAGGCAGAATGCCAGCCTCACTTGTCGGCGGCCCTCTCTTCCGGCCCTTGGCCGAAGGCCGAATGGAGGAGTCGCGTAAGGCGCGAAACAAGAACGCTCAGCGCACGCGCCAATGAATGAAGTTACGGTTTTGAAGGGTTGCTTTTCGATTGTGGGAATTAGCTTTACCGCGAGCGCGGGGAGTTTTTGTTTCGCGCCTTACGCGCGAGTCACTTTTGTCATTGCGACAAAAGTAACCAAAAACGCTAGCCCAATCATCCGGCCCTACGCTGCGCTCCGGGTTCCCTCGCTACGGCACTGCTCCGGGGGCACGCCACGACGGGCCATCCTTGGCCCATCGTGGCTCTCGCAGCATCCCTGCTGCTCAACCCCCTACGCAGTGCCTACGCTCGGCCTCCTGGGAGGGCGGGGTAGATCAAGATCAACGGCCCCTCACCCCCGGCCCCTCTCCCGCACGCGGGAGAGGGGTGACGTATGGCGGCAACCGTACTCGGTCGGCTCCCTCTCCCGCCTGCGGGAGAGGGTTGGGGTGAGGGGCCTTTGATTTGGCTTTTGATCTGCCCGCCCCTTGGGCGAAGGCCGAATGGAGGAGTCGTGTAGGGGGTTGAGCCGCCGGGAGCGGCGAAAGGCAAAGACAGGCCATGGATGGCCTGTTTTGCCGGCCCCTGGAGCGGCGAGGGAGTGAGGGAAGTCGGAGCGAAGCGGAGACCCGAGGTAGGGGCAAGCGCTTTTTGCTTACTTTTTGTCGCGACTGACAAAAAGTGAGTCGCGCGTAAGGCGCGAAACAAAACGCCCAGCGCACGCGGTAAAGAAGAAATACGAAGCACCGTTTGCAGGGTTCGCCAGCAAGCTGGCTCCTACAGGTAAAACACCGGGGATAGCGAAAGAAAAAAGGCAGCCCGTAGGCTGCCTCCATCCCATCACGCCGCACTAAACGTCTTATGCGGATCAATCACAAACTTCTTCGGCACCCCGGCATCAAATTCACCGTACCCACGCGGCGCGTCGTCCAGGCTGATCACCTGCACCCCCACCACCTCGGCGATATTGATCCGGTCCCACATGATCGCCTGCATCAGCTGGCGGTTGTACTTCATCACCGGCGTCTGGCCCGTGTGGAAACTATGGGACTTGGCCCAACCCAAACCAAAACGAATGCTCAGGCTGCCAATCTTGGCCGCCGCATCCACCGCACCCGGATCTTCAGTCACATACAAGCCCGGAATACCGATCTTGCCCGCCACCCGCACCACACCCATCAGCGAGTTGAGCACGGTAGCCGGAGCCTCGTGCTGGGCACCGGAATGACCATGGCCACGGGCCTCGAAGCCCACCGCATCCACCGCGCAATCCACTTCAGGCTCGCCCAGCAGCGCAGCGATCTGCTCATGCAGCGGCGTGTCCTTGGACAGATCGGCAATCTCGAACCCCACCGCCTTGGCATGCGCCAGACGCACCGGGTTGACGTCACCGACAATCACCACCGCCGCACCCAGCAGGCGCGCCGACGCAGCCGCCGCCAGGCCCACCGGGCCAGCACCGGCGATATACACGGTAGAGCCCGGGCCGACACCGGCGGTGACCGCGCCGTGGTAGCCGGTAGGCAGGATATCGGACAGGCAGGTCAGGTCACGGATCTTCTCCATGGCCTTGTCGCGGTCCGGCAGTTTCAGCAGGTTGAAATCGGCATACGGCACCAGCACGTATTCGGCCTGGCCGCCGGTCCAGTCACCCATATCGACATAGCCGTAGGCGCCGCCGGCACGCGCCGGGTTGACCGTCAGGCACACGCCGGTGTGCTGCTCTTTGCAGGAGCGGCAACGACCACAGGCGACGTTGAACGGCACCGAGACCAGATCGCCGATCTTCAGGTTCTCGACGTCGGCGCCCTTTTCCACCACCTCGCCGGTGATTTCATGGCCCAGCACCAGGCCGACCTGCGCGGTGGTACGGCCACGGACCATATGCTGGTCGGAGCCGCAGATATTGGTGGATACCACTTTGAGGATGACCCCGTGCTCGATCTTGCGCCCGCGCGGGTCCTGCATTTTCGGATAGTCGATTTTCTGTACTTCGACCTTGCCAGCGCCGAGATAAACGACGCCACGATTACCAGACATAGGTGATTCTCCGTTTGTTGTTAGAGCCTTGGAGGTTGTTGTCTGAAGCAGAAGAGGCCGCTTAATGGCAGAGCGGAATGCCCTCTTCGGGGTGGAACTCGGTTCCGTACGGTGCGCGGAGCGCACCCTACAAACGCAAAAGCGCGTTAAAGAACGACGGTGCGGCTGGCGTTTAAAAACACCCGCCGCTCGATGTGGTAACCCACGGCCTTGGCCAAGGTCAGGCATTCGATATCGCGGCCTTTGGCAATCAGGTCTTCGGGGTAGTGGCTGTGGTCTACAGTCTCGACGCCCTGGGCAATGATCGGGCCTTCGTCGAGGTCGTTATTGATGTAGTGCGCGGTGGCGCCCACCAGCTTGACGCCCTTTTCATAGGCCTGGTGATACGGCTTGGCGCCTTTGAAACCGGGCAGCAGGGAGTGGTGGATATTGATCGCCCAGCCGTCCAGCTTGCGGCACAGCTCCGGCGACAACACCTGCATATAGCGGGCAAGAATCACTAGCTCGGCGCCGGTGTCGGCGATCACTTGCATCACCTTGCGCTCCTGCGCCGGCTTGTCGGCCGGATCGAGGGCAAAGTGGTGGTAGGGAATACCGTGCCAGCGCGCCAGCGGTTCCAGGTCCGGGTGGTTGGACACCACGGCCACCACATCCATCGGCAATTGGCCGATGCGTTGGCGGTAGAGCAGGTCGTTCAGGCAGTGGTCGGCCTTGGAGACCATGATCACCACCTTGCTGCGGTAGTTCGGCGGCGTCAGCTCGAAGTCCATGCCAAAGCTCGCCACGCGGGCGGCCAGGCCGTCGCGGAAGTCCAGCTCGGCAAAGGCCTCGGGCTGGCGGAATTCGATGCGGATAAAAAACCGCGCCGACAGACGATCATCGAAGCTGTGGTGCTCGGTGACGTAGCAGCTCTGCTCGAACAGATAACGCGTCACCGCATCCACGGTGCCGAGGATGCTCGGGCACGAGGCGGTCAGAATCCAGGTATCGGGGGTGCGGCTCATGGTGGTCTCCCGGCAGGAATCAGAGTTCCCGTAGGAGCCAGCTTGCTGGCGAAGCGCTTGGCAATCTGAAGCGCTTCGCCAGCAAGCTGGCTCCTACGAAGGGCAAGAGCGGTTATGCGTTGACCGCCAGGCCGTACTCCTGCGCGGCATCTTGCAGCCACAGCCAGAAGTAGTCGGAGAAGCTGCGGCGGATCAGCAGTTCCCAGGTGTTTTCAGCGGTATGGCGGATCACCAGTTGCGACTTGGCAAAGGTGGTGCCCACGGCCTTGCCCACCGGGAAGTTATTGGGGTGCACGTCGTAGCTGGTGGACTTCTTCAACAGCTCGCGCACCTTGCTGCCGGTCAGCTCCAGGATGGTCTGGCCACCACTGACGTTGACCACCTGGATATGTTGGCCATCCAGGGCTGCACGCAGTTTTTTCTCGGCCTCGAACTCGGTGCCGCTGGGAACCACCAGCA
Source organism: Pseudomonas sp. (assembly GCA_039207785.1). Classification (GTDB taxonomy): domain Bacteria; phylum Pseudomonadota; class Gammaproteobacteria; order Pseudomonadales; family Pseudomonadaceae; genus Aquipseudomonas. The sequence goes on from JBCECW010000136.1 coordinate 4,459, forward strand.
GCCACTCATCCGGGCCCAACCATTGCAGCGAGGTTTCGCCGGCGCTGACGATGGCCAGTGCGCCCGGCAACTCCAGGCCGGTGGCTTTATGGATGGCGCCAGCAAAGGCGGCGTCATGGCCATCGCCACGGATGGTCAGATGGCCGAGCAGCTTGCGTTCGCGCAGCTGGATACCAGCACTGGCTTTGCCTTTGCCGGCGGCATCGGCCAGGCCGGCGTGGTGCAGCGGAGACTCGGCCTTAGCCCCATCTGGGCGCTGCTGGTAGACATTGATAGCGGTCATAGAGGCCTCAGACATTTTGTTGGTCGCCTTTCGGATCAAAGAACACCGAGCTGCAGATTTCCGCTTCGATAAAGCGACCATCGGCCAGGGGTGCATAGACTTTCTCGCCCATGCGCTTGAGCCCGCCCTTGACCACCGCCAGGGCAAAGCTGTAGCCCAGGCTGGCGCTGTAGTAGCTGGAGGTGACGTGGCCGACCATGGCCATCGGAATCTGCTGCTGGGTGTCGAACACCAGCTGCGCGCCTTCAGGCAGCACGAAGTTCTTGTCCGTCGGCTTGAGGCCCACCAGCTGCTTGCGGTTTTCGCGCACGCAGTCTTCACGGTTCATGCCGCGCCAGCCGATCCACGAGAACGGCTTGGTACGGCCAACGCACCAGCCCATGTTGAGGTCGTCCGGGGTCACCGAACCGTCGGTGTCTTGGCCGACGATGATGAAGCCCTTCTCGGCCCGCAGAACGTGCATGGTTTCGGTGCCGTACGGGGTCAGGTTGTACTTCTTGCCGGCCTCGACGATCTTTTCCAGCACGCCCATGGCGTAGTCGGCCTGCACGTTGACTTCGTACGACAGCTCACCGGTAAAGGAGATACGGAACACCCGCGCCGGCACGCCGCCTACCAGACCTTCTTTCCAGGTCATAAAGGGGAAGCCTTCACGATCCAGGTCGATATCGGTGACCTCACTCAGCAGCTTGCGGCTGTTGGGGCCGGACAGGGTCATGGTGGCCCAGTGGTCGGTGACCGAGGTGAAGTACACCTTCAGCTCCGGCCACTCGGTCTGGTGGTAGATCTCCAGCCACTGCATCACACGTGCAGCGCCGCCAGTGGTGGTGGTCATCAGGAAGTGGTTGTCGGCCAGGCACGCGGTCACGCCGTCGTCGAAGACCATGCCGTCTTCCTTGCACATCAGGCCGTAACGGGCCTTGCCCACATCCAGCTTGGTCCAGGCGTTGGTGTACACGCGGTTGAGGAACTCGCGGGCATCCGGGCCCTGGATATCGATCTTGCCGAGGGTGGAAGCGTCCAGCAGGCCGACGCTGTCGCGCACGGCCTTGCATTCGCGGCCAACGGCGGCGTGCAGGTCTTCACCATTTTTCGGGAAGTACCACGGGCGTTTCCACTGGCCCACATCCTCGAACTCGGCGCCTTGCGCCAGGTGCCAGGCGTGCAGCGCGGTGTAGCGCACCGGGTCGAACAGCGCACCGCAGTTACGCCCCGCCACGGAACCGAAGGTTACCGGGGTGTAGTTGGGGCGGAACATGGTGGTGCCCATCTGCGAGATGCTGATGTTCAACGAGCGGGCGGCAATCGCCAGGCCGTTGATATTGCCGAGCTTGCCCTGGTCAGTACCAAAACCCAGGGCGGTGTAGCGTTTGACGTGCTCAACCGATTCGAAGCCTTCGCGGGTGGCCAGCTCGATACCAGCGCTGGTCACGTCGTTCTGCAGGTCGACGAATTGCTTCGGCCCACGGGCGGTGGATTTCTCGTGCGGCACCTGGAACAGCTTGACGCTGGCCTCTTCATGGCGCGCCGCGACGCTTGGCACTTCCCCGCTGACCGGGGCAAAACCGGCTTCGCCCGCGGCTTTTACGCCCGCTTCAAAGCCATCGGCCAGCACATCGCCGAGTTGGAATACGCCGTTTACTGCACCCGCGCAGACGCGCTGCTGGAAGCCTTCGCCGGGCACGAATGCCAGCAGGTCTTCACGCCAGATCGGACGGCCGCCCAGGTGCGACGCCAGGTGTACTACCGGGCTGTAGCCGCCGGAGCTGGCAATGGTGTCGCAGTCCAGCCACTCGCCGGGGCTGGTGACCTTGTGGGCAACCGGGTCGATGGCGGCGATACGGGCGCCGCTGACGCGCTTGCTGCCACGGCTTTCGATCACGGCGCTGCCGGTGAGGATACGAATACCTTTGGCGCGGGCTTCTTCCACCCAGGCGCCGCGTGGGTTACCACGGGCATCGGCGATGGCCACTACTTTCAGGCCGGCTTCCAGCCAGTCCAGCGCCACGCGGTAGGCGAAGTCGTTGGTGGTAGACAGCACCAGCGCTTTGCCCGGCGCTACGCCATAGCGGCGTACATAGGTGGACACCGCGCCAGCGAGCATATTGCCCGGCACATCGTTATTGCCGTACACCAGCGGCCGCTCATGGGCGCCGGTGGCCAGCACCACGCGCTTGGCGCGCACACGGTGCATACGCTGGCGGGTCTCGCCGAACGGGGCTACTTCACCAAGGTGGTCGAAACGACGCTCGTGAATGGTGAGGACGTTATGGTCGTGGTAGCCGTTGACGGTGGCGCGCGGCAACAGCAGCACCTCGGGCATGGCTTTGAGTTCGGCCACGGCCTTGGCCACCCAGTCGGCCGCCGGGCGACCGTCGAGGCTTTCGCGGCTGTCGAGCAACTGGCCGCCGAATTCTTCCTGTTCATCGGCCAGGATCACGCGCGCACCGGCACGGCCAGCGGCCAGGGCTGCTGCCAGGCCGGCGGCACCGCCGCCCACCACCAGCACGTCGCAGTGCTGGTTCATATGGTCGTAGCGATCCGGGTCGTTTTCTTTTGGCGCGCGGCCAAGGCCGGCGGCTTTACGGATGTATTTCTCGTAGGTCATCCACATCGACTGTGGATACATAAAGGTCTTGTAGTAGAAGCCGGGCGCCATCATGTCGCCGCCGACCTTACCCAAAATGCCCATGATGTCGTTGTTCACACTCGGCCAGCCGTTGGTGCTGGTGGCCACCAGGCCGCTGTACAGCGCCTGTTGCGTGGCACGCACGTTAGGGATCTGGGTGGCCTCGCGGGAGCCGATCTGCAGCACGGCGTTCGGTTCTTCGGCACCGGCGGCGACAATGCCGCGCGGGCGCGAGTATTTGAAGCTGCGGCCGATAATATCCACGCCGTTGGCCAGCAGGGCGGCGGCCAGGGTGTCGCCGGCATAGCCTTGGTACGTGGTGCCGTTGAAGGTGAAGGTCAGCGGCTGGTTACGGTTGATCCGGCCACCGTTGCTCAGGCGGTTGATCTGGCTCATGCCTGTTCTCCTGCGGCACTGGCTTTGGGTTTGGCGGTTACCGAGGGCTTCTCGCCAATCTTGTAGGTTTCGAAAATCTCGTAGCTGATGGTGTCGCGGGTGGCGTTGAAGTACTGACGGCAGCCGGCGGCGTGAATCCACAGCTCGTGGTGAATGCCACGGGGGTTGTCACGGAAGAACATGTAGTCGCCCCACTCCTGGTCGGTGCAGGCGTTGGGGTCGAGCGGACGCGGAATATGCGCCTGGCCGGCCGCGTGGAATTCCTCTTCGGCGCGTAACTCGCCACAGTGAGGGCAGAAAATTTGCAGCATGACCGTACCTCCAGAATTCTGTGTCTCCCCTCTGCCCGCTTGCGGGAGAGGGAAATTGTTCGTGTACCGCATTCCCGTTTGTCTCCCCTCGCCCGCTTGCGGGAGAGGGGCTGGGGGAGAGGGGAGCTGTGTTAGCCCCAGCCCTCTCCCGCCCTGCGGGCACCCTCTCCCGCGAGCGG
>JBCECW010000137.1:0-793 GCA_039207785.1 Pseudomonas sp.
GGTGGAAGAGATCGCCAGCTTTGTCAGCTACCTGGCGGGCCCGGAAGCCGGCTATATCACCGGTGCCAGCCTGACCATTGATGGTGGGTTTGCAGCCTAAACATCGCTCAGGTTGTAGATCACCGCGCCTGGATCCCCGCCTGCGCGGGGATGACGGAGTAAATCAAATACTCACCGTCATCCCCGCGCAGGCGGGGATCCAGCATTTTGGATCAACGAGCAAATCGCTGATAACACACGGTGGTGCGCCGCGACCCATTGGGCCGCCGCTCCGGGTCAGCATAGGTATGCAGTTCGCTAAACCCGGCCTTGCGCATCATCCCCGCCGACGCCGCGTTTTCTTCGTGGCGATCAATATAGATATCCACCAAGCCTTTTTCCCCCAGCTGTGCCACGGCCTGTTCCAGCAAGGTCGAGCCCAGCCCCTGCCCCGCCAGGTCGCGGTGCACCACCGCTTCGCAGATATAGCCGTGGGCCTCGTCGCGCCGTGCCGCCGGTTGCTGGTCGGCAAACTGCCAGGTGCGGATATAGCTGACAAAACCGACGATGCGCTCGCCCTGCTGCGCCACCACCGCCTCGACCGAACCATCGGCAATGGCCTGCAAATGCGCGCGCACATCGTCTTCGGGCAGGTAGTTCCACGGATTGGGGCCGTGCTCCAGCAGCAGCGCAGTCAGCTCGCCGATATCCTCGGTCTGGGCGTTGCGAATCGTCAGTGCAGCGTCGTTCATCGCTTAGATTCCTGCGGTGGGCAGATCAGGCAGCGCGTCGCCTCGTTCGGCGCATGCGGCGA
>JBCECW010000137.1:803-6604 GCA_039207785.1 Pseudomonas sp.
CCTGGTCGATCAAGGGGTCCAGTTCATAACCCTTGGCCTTGAGCCAGGCCGGGTCGTAATAGCTGGTGGCGTAGCGCTCACCGCCGTCGCAGAGCACCGCGACGATGGAGCCGCGCTCGCCGGCGGCGACCATACGTTGGCCAATCAACAGCGCGCCAATCAGGTTGGTGCCACTGGAGCCACCCACATGGCGATCCAGGCGCCGTGCCAGGTAGTGCATGGCGGCCAGCGACAAGGCGTCCGGCACCTTGCACATGGCGTCGATCACCGCCGGCAGAAACGAGGCTTCCACCCGTGGCCGGCCAATCCCTTCGATGCCCGAACCGCAGTCCAGGCGCAGGCTGGCGTCGCCCGTGCGGTAGTAGTCGAAAAACACCGATTGCTCGGCATCGGCACACAGGATGCGCGTGGCATGCCGGCGATAGCGCACATAGCGGCCCAGGGTCGCCAGAGTGCCGCCGGTGCCGGGGCTGGACACCAGCCAGCTCGGTTCGGGGAAATGCTCGAAGCGCATCTGCTGGAAGATCGACTCGGCAATATTGTTATTGGCGCGCCAGTCGGTGGCGCGTTCGGCGTAGGTGAACTGGTCCATAAAATGGCCGCCACTTTCGCGCGCCAGGCGCTCGGACTCGGCGTAGATCTGCGTGGGGTCGTTTACCAGGTGACTCTTGCCGCCATAGAACTCGATCTGGGCGATCTTCTCTTTCGAGGTGGTGGCCGGCATCACGGCAATAAACGGCAGCCCCAGCAGGCGGGCGAAATAGGCTTCGGAAATGGCCGTGGAGCCGCTGGAGGCTTCGATCACCGGCGCCCCCGGTTTTAGCCAGCCGTTGCACAAGGCATACAGAAACAGCGAACGGGCCAGGCGATGCTTGAGGCTGCCGGTGGGGTGGCTGGACTCGTCTTTAAAGTACAGCTCGATGCCCGGCAAGCCTGGCACGCTCAAGGGGATCAGGTGGGTGTCGGCGCTGCGCTGAAAGTCCGCTTCGATAATGCGGATGGCCTCGCGGGCCCAGGCCCTTGGCACGTTTAGGTTGGTTACGCTCATGGCAGTACCTTCAATCCAGAATTCCAGCAGGGCTCGGCACATTCGGGTTCTGCCGCCATTGGCTCAGCCCCACGCCTATAAAGACCAGGCCCACCGCCAACAGTTGCCAGGCATTCAGGCGCTCGCCCAAAAACAGCGCGGCCAGCAGCAGGGTGAACACCGGAATCAGGTTGGTAAAACCAGACGCCTGGCTGGCCGGCAGGCGGCCGACGCCAAAGTTGTACAGGCCATAGGCGCCCACGGTCACCACAATGCCCAGGTACACCACCGCGCCCCAGCCCTGGGCGCTGATCTGCGCGGGTAACTCGGCGTTGAACAGCGCCAGCGGCAAGAAGAACAACGAGCCGACAAAGGCCTGCAAGGCGGTCAGGGCAAAGGCCGAATAGCGGCTCGACAGGTGCTTGAGCAACAGGGTGTAGCCCGTGGCGCAGAGCATGGCGACAAATTCGAAGAAGTTACCCAACAGCGGCGCCGGCGCATGCACATCGGCCTCCCCTGCCACGCTTAGCCACACGGCACCGACCACGGCCAGCAGAAAGCCGGCCAGGGTGGTGCGGGTAATGCGCTCGCGCAGGGTGACAAAGGCGCCGACGGCCACCAGCAGCGGCAGCAAGGCGGTGATCATGCCCGCCTGGGAGGCGCTGGTACGTTGCAGCGCCAACGCTTCGAAGATGAAGTACAGGCAGGGCTCGCAGGCGGCCAGGCCCAGCAGGTATTTCCAGTCGCCGGCGCGGTAGTCGATGCGGCCCCGCCAGCGCCAGGCCAGCAGAAACACCAGGCTGCCCAGGGCCATGCGGCCAAAGATCACCCACATGGGCGGTATTTCAGTAAACGCCAGCTTCAGGGCGATAAACGAGCTGCCCCATAACGCCATGGCAATCACCAGGCAGATCCAGGCAAACGCCTGGCCTTCACGATAAACCACACCCACCTCCACTATTCTTGACCGGCAGTATAGAAACCACGCCCCTGCCCGCCCAGTTACAGTGAAGCAGCTATCCTCTGCGCAACTGTTTTTACCGGCCGCCAGCGCAGGAGCACGTCCGTGTCCTTGGGTACTGCCATCCACCGTTTTTTCCGCCTGGAAGCGGCCAGCGGTTTGCTGCTGATAGCCGCCGCCGTCCTGGCCCTGCTGATCAATAACTCGCCGCTGGCGTTTCTCTATAACGGCCTGCTGAGCACGCCGGTGGCGGTGCAAGTGGGCGCCCTGCAGATCGCCAAGCCGCTGCTGCTGTGGATCAACGATGGGCTGATGGCGCTGTTTTTTCTCACCATCGGCCTGGAGGTCAAACGCGAAGTGCTGGAGGGGCATCTGGCCCATCCCTCGCAAGTGGTACTGCCAGGCCTGGCAGCCATCGGCGGCATGCTGGTGCCGGCCCTGGTGTACTGGGCCTTCAACCGCCACCAGGGGGAGGCCTTGGCGGGCTGGGCGATTCCCATGGCCACCGATATCGCCTTTGCCCTCGGGGTGCTGGCCTTGCTCGGCACCCGGGTGCCGCTGACCCTCAAGCTGTTTCTGATGACCCTGGCGATCATCGACGACCTGGGGGCGATCATTGTTATCGCGCTGTTCTATTCCACCGACCTGTCCACCACCTCGCTGCTGCTGGCTGCCGTTTGCATTGCCGTGCTGATCACCCTCAACCGCGCTGGCGTGCAAAAGCTCGGGCCGTACCTGGTGGTGGGGTTGATTCTCTGGGTGTGCGTGCTGAAAAGCGGCGTACACGCCACCCTCGCCGGCGTCACCCTGGCCTTTACCATTCCGCTGCGTACCCGTGACGGCGTGCCGTCGCCGGCCCGCGCCCTGGAACACGCGCTGCACCCCTGGGTGATCTACGGCATCTTGCCGCTGTTTGCCTTTGCCAATGCCGGAGTGCCGCTGGCGGGCGTCGGCCTGGACAGTTTTCTGCATTCGGTGCCGCTGGGCATTGCCGCGGGGCTGCTACTGGGCAAGACGGTGGGGGTATTTGGCCTGGCGTGGCTGGCGATTGCCGTGGGCATTGCCAAGCTGCCGGCAGGCGCGAATTGGGGGCAGGTATTTGGCGTGGCGATACTCTGCGGTATCGGCTTTACCATGAGCCTGTTTGTCGGTTCGCTGGCGTTTGAGCCGGGCGTGAGTGCGCTGGCGGGGATGGACCGGATCGGAATTCTGACCGGGTCGCTGTTTGCTGCCGTGATTGGCTATGGGGTGATGGTTAAGGCAAGCCGAGGGTAAAACCCCTCACCCGCCCTTCGGGCACCCTCTCCCGCACGCGGGAGAGGGGCTTGGGGAGAGGGCCGCGGTCAGTCCTCGTCTTTATCCGGCATACCGTCAACCACACCGGCGGTGTTATCCAGCAGGCTCTTGGTCGCCGTTTGCAGAAAGGCTTCCAGCTGCTTTTTCAGCTCAGGGTCGATATCGCCCGGTACACGGGTAGCGCTGGCCTTGGCCCCCAGGGTGTAGTCGTACAGGCGCGGCTCGAAGCCCTTGGGCTGGATCAGGATGCGCTCAGGCGTGACGATGGCCACGGTCTGCTCGCCACCGGACGGCTTGAATACGCCAATGCCATGGTCGCCTTCGGGCAGGGTCAGCAGGTCGCGGCCCCAGCACTGGTGACGCACCTGGCCACCCAGGCGGCCCATGATCGTCGGCACGATGTCGATCTGCGTGCCCACGGTGTGGCGCACCGCACCGAATTTTTCCTGCGCGCCCGGGCCGATCAGCAGCAGCGGCACGTTAAAGCGGAACAGGTCCATCTCGGTCAGTTGTTCGTCGCTGCCAAAACCATGGTCGCCGACGATCACAAACAGGGTGTCCTTGAAGTACGGCGCCTTACGCGCCTTTTCAAAGAACTGGCCCAGCGCCCAGTCCGAGTAGCGCATGGCGGTCAGGTGCTCGTCGGAGCTGCCTTGGCCAGTCACACGCTCCACCGGCAGATTGGCCGGCAAGGCGTACGGGGTGTGGTTGGACAGGGTTTGCAGCAAGGCATAGAACGGCTTCTTGCCGAAGTTGGTTTCCAGCTCCTTGGCGCCACGGTCGAACATATCCTGGTCGGATACGCCCCAGGTGGGGTCCATGAATACCGGGTTAACGAAGTCTTCGCGGCCGATAAAGTCGGTCATGCCCTGGTTGCTGAAGAAGCCCGACTGGTTATCCCACTGGAAGTTGCCGTTGTAGACATACAGGTTGTCGTAGTCGCGGGCATCCAGCAGTTGCGGCAGGCCGGAGAACTTGTGGCCGCCCTCGGGCATGCGCATCAGGTACTCGAAGCTCGGCAGGTTGGGGAAGCACGCCATGGTGGCGAACATGCCCTGGTGGGTATGGGTGCCGTTGGAGAAGAAGCGGTCGAACAGCACGCCTTCTTTGGCCAGCTTGTCGAACTCGGGGGTGATATTCAGCGGGCTGCCCAGGGCGCCAACAAAGTGCCCGGCAAAGCTTTCCATCAGGATCACCACCACGTTTTTCACCCCGGGCAAGGTGCCGTCGGCAGGCGGGGTGTAGTCACGGCGGATGGCAGCCTTGTCGGCATCGACCAGCACGTCGTGGGGGGTGAGGATCATCTTGCGCACGATCTCCTGGGCATCGGCATCGGGCATGGTGGATTTCCATGCATTCTTGCGATGGGAGGAGAAACTGGCGCTGGCGGCCGATACCAACGTCAGGGTGCCGTTAAGGCCCAACTGGTTGGCGAACATCGACTCAGTGGTATAGGCATCGCCCCAACGCAGGGGTGGGCCTTGGGTCAGGGTGCCACGGGCCGCCAGCACGGCCAGCACCAGGCACAGCACAAAGGCCAGGCCACGGGTTGGCCAGGCGGTACGCGCCCGCCCCTTGCCAGCGAACAGTGCCGCTTCGCCACGGGGGCGGCTCAGCAGGTCCAGGCCCTTGAACAGTTTCCACAGCAGCCAGGTGGCCACGGCCCAGGCCAGCAGGTAACGGCCAACCGGGAAACCGTTCCAGAGCATGCTCAAGACAGTTTTCGGGTCTTCCTGGAAGTACTGGAACACCAGGCTGTTCAGGCGCTGGTGGAACTCACGGTAGAAGTCCAGCTCGGTAAGGCCCAGAAACAAGGTGACGCTGGCAAAGAACGTCAGCCACACGCGCATCCAGCCACGGCGGGCCATGGCGGGCGGAATCAGGATGGAAATCAGCAACGGCGCACAGGCATATACGACCACACGCAGGTCGAAACGCATGCCGTTGAAAAAGGCCTCGGCAAAGGTGGCGAAGGTGTCCTCGCCAATCAGCTCGCGGTTATAGACCAGCAAGGCCACCCGCAACAGCGTGTACAGCAGCAGAAAGCTGACGGCGCTGAGGGCGGTAAAAACCAGGTGGCTTTTTAGCGTGGGCGAACCACGGTGTGCGGAAGAACTGCTCAGGGCGTCCGATTGGGCCATGTTGTCCGAGACTCACTGGTTAGGCGTGTGGAAAAAGGGTGACGAAGAATACTCCGCCGCCCCGCCGGAAGCGAAGCCGCGCATAGTCGGCGAGTGAATGTGAAAATTTCGTTGAGACGACTGGGCTAACGCCAATCCCGTAGGGTGCGCTCCGCTCACCAGCGATTAACCTGATATCGCAACGGTGCGCGGAGCGCACCCTACGAGAACTTAGTCGTTTGTGGGTTTGGCGATGGCCTGGAGTACGTATTGCGGCAGGGCAAAGGCGCCCTGGTGCACGTCCGGGTTGTAGTAGCGGGTAACAATTGCGCTGTCGGCGAAGCGTTGGCGCAGGGTTTCCAACGGGGTGCTGCGCAGGCTGGCATCGTTGCAGCCC
>JBCECW010000137.1:6614-7002 GCA_039207785.1 Pseudomonas sp.
CCAACGCCTGCACGACCATCGCCACGATGATGATGGCGCCGCCGATATAGGTGGGCACCGCCGCCATATAGAAATGCCAGTCGGCAAACAGGCCATGCATACGCGAGGCGGTGTTTTGCACGCCGTCCAACTGCATAAAGGGCGTGCCGTTCTGGGTCACCAGAATGCCGCCTTCGTTCAGGCAGCGGTGGCAGGCCTGGTAGAAGTTTTCCGAGAACAGCACTTCACCCGGGCCGATGGGGTCGGTGGAGTCGGAAATGATCACGTCGAATTTTTCCGTGGTGGTGGCCACGAAACGCATGCCGTCGTCGATCACCAGGTTCAGCCGTGGGTCGTCGTAGGCACCGTTGGAGTGGTTAGGCAGAAACTCTTTGCACATATCCACCAC
>JBCECW010000137.1:7012-8216 GCA_039207785.1 Pseudomonas sp.
ATGGTGATGTGCTCGACGCTCTTGTGCTTGCTGACTTCACGCAGCATGCCGCCGTCGCCGCCACCGATGATCAGCACCCGGCGCGCGGCGCCGTGGGCCAGGATCGGCACGTGGGTGAGCATCTCGTGGTAGATAAATTCGTCGGCTTCGGTGGTCTGGATCACGCCGTCCAAGGCCATGACCCGGCCCATGCGCGGGTTTTCGAAAATCACCAGGTGCTGGTGTTCGGTGCGCACTTCGTGCAGCAGTTTGTCCATGCGAAAACGTTGGCCGTAGCCTTCGTAGAGGGTTTCCAGGTATTCGCTCATGGCGTTGCTCCACTGACAGGCACAAATAAGAGGCGCGCATTCTACGTGCCTGTCGATGACAGGTCGAACCTCAGTGGTGCGAATTCAAAAGCAAGAACGGGCAAGACAGCCGCCCCACCACCTCGCTATCGTTGCCGCCATGACCATACAGCCCACCACCCTGCTTTTGCCCTATATGCCGCCGTGGAACTGGCAACAGTTCCATGCCTACTTTGCCCTGCGCTGCTTGCCGGATATGGAACGCGTCGACGCCGACGGTTACCGACGCACCTTTCGTATCGGCGAGATTCGCGGTTGGTTTGCCCTGCGCCATCTGCCTGAGCAAACGGCGCTGGAGCTGACCGTCAGCCCGTCGGCCACGGAACTCACACCGCTGCTGGCCGCCCGTGTGCAACGGATGTTCGACCTGGATACCGACACCACGGCAATCGCCCAGCATCTCAGCCAAGACCCGCAGCTCAGCGCGCTGGTCGCCCGCTACCCCGGCCTGCGTATCCCCACCGCATTCGATCCCTTCGAGCAAGCCGTGCGCGCCATTGTTGGCCAGCAGGTAACGGTGAAAGCGGCGGTGACCATCGTCGGCCGCCTGGTCAAACGCCTGGGTGAAGACCTGGCAGACGCCCCGGCCGATGGCCCAAACCGTTTATTCCCCACCCCACAAGCGATTGCCGAGGCCAATCTGGACGGCATCGGCATGCCCGGCAAACGGGTGGCCACCTTGCAAGGCTTTGCCCGCGCCCTGGGCGATGGCAGCCTGGCGTTGCATGCCGATGACGGTGTTGATGACTTGATCGAGCGCCTGTGCGCCCTGCCCGGCATTGGCCCGTGGACCGCGCAATACATCGCCCTGCGCGCCTTTGGGGTGGCCGCTGCGTTTCCGGCCAGCGACCTGGGCC
>JBCECW010000138.1:0-3155 GCA_039207785.1 Pseudomonas sp.
ACGTGGTGATCCCCGGCATCGCCATGCTCGACCGTCTGATCCGCGCCAAGGCTTTGCAGCCCTCGCAGATGCTGGGCTATCAACAGGCCAGCGAATATGACCCGCAGTTGCTCAAGCAACTCGCCGCCGTCGACCCCGGCAACCGCTATGCCGTGCCCTATGCCTGGGGCACCACGGGGTTGGCCTTCAACCGTACGGCGATTGAAAAACGCCTCGCCAACCCGCCGCTGGACAGCTTCGATTTGCTGTTCAAACCCGAGTACGCCAGCCAGTTGAAAGACTGCGGCATCGCCATTATCGACTCGCCCCAGGAGGTGCTAAGCATCGCCCTGCACACCCTTGGCAAAAATCCCTATGGCGCCAGCGCGTCCGACCTCGCCGAAGCTGGCCAGCTGTTGAATACCCTGCGCCCCAACCTGCGCTATATCGCCTTTGGCAAGCAGACCAGCGACCTGGCCAACGGCGACCTGTGCCTGGCCCTGACCTACAACGGCGACGCACTTACCGCCAACGCTCAGGCCAACGATGCAGGCAAGCCGTATAGCATCGAGTACCGCATTCCCCGTGAAGGCACCCTGGCCTGGGTGGATACCCTGGCGATTCCCGCCGACGCGCCGCACCCGGACGAAGCCAAAACGCTGATCGCCTTTCTAACCAATGCCACGGCCATGGCCGAGCTAACCAATACGATCTACTACGCCAATGCCAACCAGGCCTCGGCCACGCTGATCAGCCCCGAGCTGCGCAACAACGCCACCCTGTTTCCGCCGGCCGCCGCGCGCGCCACGCTATTTGGCGAAGAACCGCTAAGCGGCAAAACCATTCGCGAACGCACACGCCTGTGGGCCAGCTTTCGCAGCCAGGTCAGCCAGGACTAAGCCATGCCATTAAAAATCGCAGAGCGCTGGTTCGAGCGCACAACCCTGGCCGACGGCATTACCTTGCTCTGGGAACCCCATGTGCACCCAATGCTGCGCTGCAATATCTGGCATGTGCGCGGCCGCCAGCGCGACCTGCTGATCGACACCGGCATGGGCATCGCCAGCCTGCGCGACGCCGCCCGCGACCTGTTCGAAAAGCCATTGGCGGCGGTGGCGACCCATAGCCATCTCGACCATATGGGTGGCCTGCACGAGTTCGATTGTCGCTTGTGCCATGCCGCCGAAGCGCCGCTGTTTAGCGCGCCCAGCGACCACGACCGCCTGGCACTGGAAGCGGAGCACTGGCTGGCACTGTATATGCCCGACCTGGGCGAAAACCGCCTGGTGATCGACGCCCTGCCCCATGCCGATTTCGACCCCCATGCCTGGCGCCTGCAACCGGCGCCGCCTACGGCGCTGCTGGCCGACGGCGACACCCTGGACCTGGGCGACCGCCACTTTGAAGTGCTGCACCTGCCCGGCCACTCGCCCGGCAGCATCGCCCTGTATGAACCGCGCACCGGCACGCTGTTTTCCGGCGATGTGATCTACGACGGCGAGCTGCTGGACGAAATCCCCGGTGCCGACCGTGAGCACTACATCCGTTCGCTAGAGCGGCTTTATGAGCTGCCCGTGCAGGTGGTGCATGCGGGGCATGAGGGGAGTTTTAACGGGGAGCGCTTGCGGGAGTTGGTGGAAGCGAGCCTGCGGCAGTGGCAGGGGTGATCATCACGGTGTTGCTACGAATGCACTAGCGATGCTGCCCACCAACATCGCCTGCACTGCACCAACCTTCGCCCGCCTCAGTAGGGAGCCCGCAGGCACTTGTATTTGATGGGATGGCCAAACACTACATTTCGCGGCGTTGCCGGGTGGACGCACGCCACAGCGGCGATAGTGATCGCGCTATCGTGCTTGGTTTCATGAGAAATCCAGCCAGTCGTGCCAGCATCCAGCTGTGTTTCTCTGCCGCCACCACGCGAGCACAGCAAACGACCGGAGGTGTCATACGGGTTATCTTCGCGGACGATGCAGAAGGCGATATTGATCGTCTGGTTACAGCTATTGCGTATATAGGCCTCCGGACCATCCACGCGGTCCCGGGACTCTACCGTCACGCACTTGCTGGCATCCTGACCAGGCTGCCAGCCAGAACCACCCGCCTTGCCGGTATTTGCCTCGCCTGGTGCAACCGCAGTTACGGGCGCAACGCTGGCGCTATTTCCGCTATTGGAAATGGAGCTCGCCGCGCTTGCCACTGCGACATTGCGCTGCGCAGCCGCCGTGTTGGCTTGTTGCGGCTGGCTATAGGCATGGGCCTGCGCTGCCGCCAGGGCTGCGTTGCCAATAGTGCTGACCATTTGCGTGGTCGGATCAGACCCCGAGTTGCCATAAGCATCAAACGACTGGTGGGACAGCTCCATACTGCGATCCGTCCTGGCTTGCAGTTCGCTGGCACTCTTGCCGGACATCCTGGCTTCAATGGCGCTGACGCGCTGCCGCAAGGCACTGTTGTTTGCATGGGCGGCGCTTTGGGCAAAGTCGCTGCTATCGCCGAAGTACACCGCGTTTATCGCCAGCTCCGGGTGCCGCTCGATCATGCTGATAGCCAGAGCCGTCAGCTCGCTGGACTGCTGCCAGCGGTTATGCGCGTTGAGTAGATAAACGTCGGCGGTAAGGTCCATCACGGTATCTTCCGGGTTGCCGCTACAGCTGGGCGCCGTGGCCTTGATCCCCCTTATCGCCTTATTCAGGTAGTCGCTTTCATCACTGGCCAGCGCGTGTTCCAACGTATGGCGATAAAACGTCAGCTTGACCGAGCAATCGCTTTCGCGCTGGGCGACTTCGTAAAAGTCCGAGGTAGTTTCACAGGCGCTTAATAGACACGCGGCAAAGAAAACCAACATCGCTTTTAAGGCATAAATGGGTGCAGGACCCCTTAACAGTTCGCCGACTCCATTACTTGTGCCAGGCACTTTTATTGATGTGGCGAGTATCTCAATAAATGGGCGCGTGCACGTCATCCTCCATATGAAGGATGCACCGTCTAGAAGTGACTGAGGCCATTGAGCAAATTAAGCAATTCGACCTGGCGCTCAGTGTTGGTCTTGCGCAATAGCGCGCGCAGTTGCGTGCGGACGGTGGTGATGGAAACCTGCAACTCGCTGGCGCATTGCTTGGGTGCCAAACCCTGAAGCAGCAGCTCGCACAGGCGCCACTCGGCCGGGGTGAATT
>JBCECW010000138.1:3165-8214 GCA_039207785.1 Pseudomonas sp.
AATAGTTCTGCCGCCAGGGCCTTGCCACTGCCCGGTTTGGCCAGTACCAGCATTGCAATGGGCTCGACGACACCGCGCAGCAGGCTCTGGCGTGGCGCAACGGGCAGCACCAGCAGCTTGTTGCCATTGCCGATATCGAGATAAGACGCCTGTGCGCCAC
This sequence comes from Pseudomonas sp., assembly GCA_039207785.1. GTDB lineage: Bacteria > Pseudomonadota > Gammaproteobacteria > Pseudomonadales > Pseudomonadaceae > Aquipseudomonas. The sequence goes on from JBCECW010000138.1 coordinate 3,326, forward strand.
GGAGCGCGGTGGCTTTTTTCAGGGCGCTGACAAAGCTGTCGGCAGCGCTGCGCATACCCAGGCGCGTATTGCGCTCCATCAACACACACTGCGGCGCCAGCATTTCCCGCTCTGCGGCGCTATTGCGGTGCAGGCACTTGCCGCTGCCATCCACCAGCCATAGCGCCGCGCTGTGCTGGTCAAGCAGCAGGTCGCGCTTGTCCAGTTCCAGGTGCAGCGCGCCCAGCTTGTCGATGATTTTGCCGGCACGCAGAAGATGCGGGGTAATGCGCTCAAGCAAGGCTTGCTGGGCTGCAGATGCAAACCCGGCATCCCGGTTGGTGAACAGTGATAGATACGAGCCCGTCAGTTCCTGTTCATAGAGCTTGATACAGGAGGTACTCAGCATGCCCTGCGGGCGGTGGAATTCCTGGTAGTAAGGGTCGCGGGCAATGCGGCGCTCGCCCATTTCCTCGACGTCGTGATACCAGCTGCCGACGGGCCTGTTGGCCATAAACAGCTTGCCCGGATCTATCACGTTGTAGGTGCTGTTATACAAAGCGATGGTCGAGGTATCGCAGATACTGGTTTCCGACACCTGGGCGCCCGCGCTGCGCTGGTCCCAGGACAGCAACACCCCCTGTTGCCGGCCGGTCACCTGCATCAATTTATCGAGCATGGGCAACCAGGCCGACTTATCGACAATGCACTCATAACAGAGGGCAATGAGCTGCTCGAAGGCGGGGTCCATCTCCACACACTCCCTGTTGCGGTAACCGTTGCAAGCATGCTGGCTAAACAATGCCATTGCAATGTGGGCGGGCGCTGGCCGTGCCGCTTGCCTTTTTCACTGGAAATAGGGTTTTCAACAAACGTTGAAAATGGCTATTTCAGTGAAAATATTTGACCAATTTTCACTGTTTGCTCTATTTTCAACGAATGATGAAAACTACCGATTCAGTGAAAATCGAGCAGAAATGCGCCGAAGCGTTACGTATCGCTTTGGCGCAGATCCCGGCTATGAAACAGCTGGACATACTGCCCGCAGAGCTAACCGACCCCGTAGATCTGATTGTTCAGATCCAGGTGTACGGTAAACGCCACACGCTGGTAGTGGGCATAAAATCCAATGGCCAGCCCCGTCACGTGCGCGCTGCACTGCTTGCGCTACAGGACTACGCAAGGCGCCAGCCTGAGCCGGTAATTCCTGTTTTTATCGCCCCCTACCTCTCCACTGAAGCTCAAGACATATGCCAGGACTGCCAGGTCGCCTACCTCGACCTGGAGGGCAATGCGCGCCTGGCCTTTGGCACGGTTTTTATCTCCCGCCAGGTTGCTAGCAAACCGACCATCGAACGCCGCGAACTGCGCTCGTTGTTCAAGCCCAAGTCGGCTCAGGTTCTACGGCAACTGCTGCGCGAGCCCCTGCATCCATGGCGAGTGGCAGAGCTCGCGCAAGCAGCGGGCGTTAGCCTTGGCCTGGTGAGTAATGTCTGTTCCGGTTTAGTGGATCGGGAATGGGCAGCACGCTCGGAGAATGGTGTGTTCCTGGTAGATCCTGACGCATTGCTTGATGCCTGGGGCGAAGCCTACGAGCCACCTCCCCACCACCCGTTAGGTTTCTACACCACGCTACACGGCGCCGAGTTTGACCAGGCTGTCCGCGCACTCCACCCGCTACCGAACGACGCCCCTCACGCCGTCATGGCCTCCTTCTCGGCCGCCCAGTGGCTTGCACCCTATGGCCGTACTGGCACCCACTATTTCTATACCGATCAACAGGGGCTGGAAAAACTTCGCAAGTCGCTTCAGCTCTCTCCGAGTAATAAAGGGGAAAACGTCACCGTCCGCGTGCTCGACGACCCAGGTTTGCTGCTCGACACTGTGCAGCCCGCACCTGGCGCATTTTGCACCAGCCCTGTTCAGACCTACCTCGATCTCCTCAACGCTGGAGAGCGAGGACGAGAAGCCGCCGACTTTCTTCGGCGCGAGAAACTGACATGGACGACACAACCCCGCACGAACCCCAGCGAGCCAGTGATTACGACGACCGCACCAGCACAGCCGTAAAGTCCGCTCTACTCGAAATCGGGCAGATCCTGGGCAGTTTCAAAGGAAAATTTGCCGTAGTCGGCGGCGCTGTTCCTTGGCTGCTGCTCAATGACAACGACGACATGCAGCATGTGGGAACCCTGGATCTTGACCTGAGCTTGAACACCGAAGCGCTCGGCGACGGTGAATACGCCAATCTGGTCGAAGCGCTATTTGCTCATGGCTATGCGCAGAGCCAACAACTCAAACGCTTCCAACTGGTTCGGCAGATTGATGTGGGCGATGGCGGCCCTGCCATTGATGTCATCATCGACTTCCTGCGCCCAAGGGATGCCGAAGTCGTAAAGAACGTTCCGCCACTGATCAGCGACTTCGCGGTACAGCGTGCCGATGGCGCCGACCTGGCCCTGCGCTTTTACCAGATGGTCGCCATCTCCGGGCATATGCCAAACGGCGGCAGCAACCGTGTCGAGGTGGCGGTCTGTTCCATACCCGCGCTGCTGGCCATGAAAGGCCATGTCATGGAAGGACGCTACAAGCAAAAAGACGCCTATGACGTTTACTACTGCGTGCGCAATTATCCAGGAGGCCCGAATGCCTTGGCGGAAGCCTCCAGGCCTGTGCTCGAGCACGCCAGTGGCCACGCCGGCTACAGATTTATCGCGAGAAAATTCGATGCTGTAGATGGCTTTGGTCCAACGTGCGTGCGCCGGTTTGTCGAGGAGACGCAGATTCTGGGCAACCGCACGCCCGAGCAGTGGCAGGTAGATGCGTTTGGGCAAGTCGATGCGTGGCTGCGATCCTTGGGCCTGCGTTAACAGACGCGTTATTGGAGCTCGCCCTGCCCCCGCCGCCCAACCCGCTCCAGCAATGCCCTCCCCTGCGGCCAATCGCCCAACCCGCTCTGCCCATTGATATGCCCGCAGGCACCGATATTCACCCACTCGCTGCCCCACGCCTGCGCGCAGCGTTCGCTGTAATCGACGGCGCCGTAGGGATCATCGCTACTGGCGACAACCAGGCTAGGAAAGGCAAAACGTTGTAGCGCCAGCGGACTAAACCCCTGCGCCTGCGATGGGAACGACGCGGCTTGCGGGTCTGGCACGGCCACCAGCAGCGCGCCGCGGATGGTGGTCTGGCTTGCAGCGGCCCAATGGGCAACCTGCAAACACGCCAGGCTATGGGCGACCAGCACGGTGTTCGGGCCCAGACGCTGCACCGCGCGCTCCAGGTTCGCCACCCAGAGGCTGCATTGCGGGTTGTCCCAATCCTGGCCGTCGATACGGTGCAGGCTGGCATCGCCGTTTTGCCAGAGCGTCTGCCAGTGTTCGGGGCCGGAGTTGCCGATGCCGGGAAGCAGCAGTATCGAAGGTTTCATCCGTTGTCTCGCTCGGTGGGTGTGGGCAAAAATGTAGCCAACGAGCCATTCGCCTGACATGGCAACACATCGGAATAAGGGGCGACAAACCGATGCTCCATCGGTTTGCTGCACAAAGGAAAACCATGACGCTAGATGGAAAGGATGTGCAAATTCTGCAGGCCCTGCAGAGCAATGCCCGGCAGAGCCTGGCTGCATTAGGCAAACGCATCGGCCTGTCCCAACCGGCGATGAGTGAGCGCGTGCAGAAGCTTGAGGCGGCCGGTGTTATCGAGGGTTATGGCGCACGGCTGAATCTGGCCAAGGTCGGCCTGGGGCTGCAGGCCGTATTACGGGTGCGCACCACCCACCAGCACATCAAGCGCTACCTCGAGTTGTTTGCGCAGATGCCAGAAGTGCTGGAAGCGGATCGGGTGACCGGCGAGGACTGCTTTATCGTGCGCTGCGCATTTTCCCAGCCGGCGGACCTGGAAAAAGTGGTGGATGCGCTGGCGGTGCATGGTGCGGTCACCACGTCATTGGTGCTGTCCAACAGCGTGCGCAAACCCGTTCCGGTAAGCGCGAACGGCTAGCGCCGCTTGCTCAGGAGTCGCGCCCGCGCCGCGCATTCTTTTTCAGCAGGATATTCGACGCCTCGTTGTAGGCGTTCTGGAAGGCATCGCTGCCGATCCATTCCACTGCGCTGTCTTCGTCTTCGTTGTGGAACAAGCCGCGGTAAACGATCAGCAGGCCCATCATAAAGTCGGTCGCGGCATCTTCGGCTTCTTCGGCAATCACCAGTTCCAGCACCGGGTATTGCAGGAAGACCAGGCACATGGCCAACAGGCTGATGCCCTCGCCGACGCGCATGGCTTCGAACAGGTCGTCGAAGTGCGCGGGGTCGAAGCCGTTTTCTTCGATGTCTTTGAAGTCGAAGGTGCTGAGGTCGATTTCCACATCATCGAAGGGCTCGTTGATCTGGGGATTGGCCAGCACCGGGTGCACGACATTGGCGTTGGCACGCGCCGTGCGGTTTTGCTTGGCCTTGGCTTTGGCACGCTGGGCGCGTTTTTGCTGTTTGTCGGCGGAGGCCATGGGCGGGGTTCCTTAGTACGGGGCTGGACGAGAGTACGGGGCTGGACGAGCGCCCATTGTAGGCACGCTCGCCGCGCAATTCACCCGCTCGCGGTCTAGCGATTGCGCCCCAGCGCTTCGTGGCTGCTGACCCAGTCGCCGGCGAGGATCGCCGAGGTCAACGAAACATCGCCAGCCAGCACCACGGCGGCAATGATCTCGGCCAGTTTGTCGGCCTTGCCGTCGCCGTAGCAGCCAAGCATCTCCAGGCATTCGCGCTGGGTGGGCAGGCCGGTGCCGCCGCCGTGGGTGGCGCAGATCACGGCTGGCAGGGTCACGGACCAGTAGTAATCGCCGTTATCGAGCAATTGCCCGTAGGTAATACCGCCATGGGACTCGGCGACGTTGGCAGCGTCCTGCCCGGTGG
>JBCECW010000139.1:0-8184 GCA_039207785.1 Pseudomonas sp.
AAGAATTATTTGAAATATCATTTTGCATAGCCCCAAAGGAGTACCCACTCTGACCTATGGAATGCTGAATTTCGAACGGGCTTTTCGCGCCAACCTCAGAGCTGCTGACGGAATGCTTAATGAAGGATTTCAATTCAAAACCAATCATGAGACCACCCCTTTATTTTATTTTCTCCCAAAGGACAAAATCTTTTTTTAGTACATACGAAAGCGTTCCACCCTTGTTCCAGTACGCTAAAAGCTCAACTCCAGTCAGACTTTTAACTGTACACATTGTCTTAATTAGCCACCCACAGAAGCTATGTGCACACCCGACACCAACAGTTTCAAACTCCTCCCTCACATCCGGGAAAAAATATACGGAAGTGGGTCTATCATTGACATAGAAGCCCTGCTCTTCTACAACCACAATATCGTCAGGAATTTTACGAAAGTTAACAAACGACTCATCATGATAAAGATTGGAGCTCTCCCTAAACCTTTTTACAACTGAGGTGTTGATATAGCCCTGCATTGTATGCTGGCTATCGACCTCACACGGCGTATCTATGGTTGTTGAGGAGCCAAACCCGTATAGCCTTGCGTGGCGTTCGACTTGCGTTTCTGCCAATAAATTTGTACTAATGACGGAAAACGTAAAAACAACCCATGTAATGAGTAGTTTGTTCATAGCAGTAATTCCCCCTGCCGTTTAGCAGGAATCACAACGAAAAATTTTGTGGCCAACACTAATTATAAAAACCACTCTTCCAGCTTTAATCGAACCAGAAACTTCGTCAACCGCCAACACAATGCCCTTCGACAAACTTAGCCATATCCAGCACTTCACTCGAATACTTCGAAGAAATAGCAAAGGCGTTGGTTGTCGATGCGTTACATAGCAAAGCGGGTTCAATTGCGTGCTTGAGTTTACAATTTGCCACATAGCTAACGTTCGCCCCGCAATACATGGAGTACATAACGCTGCAGCCGTCTATCTCAAACGTTACTCCGGCTCGCAGTCCAGACGCTGTCAGATCGTGTATCACTGCCGGATAGTCAGACCGATTCACGTTATATAAAGGGCACCCGGCAGGCGAATGGTAGAACTCATCTCCTGCAACGGTTCCAATCACGAGAACTGACAATATTTCCAACAAAAATATTCTTCTAAAAAACAACTGCTTTCCTGAAGTTTTTAATTCGAAAGATCTTATACGGCAGGTCATTTTTCGCTCCAGTGTATATTTTAGTAAGCAACGCTCCGCTTACCCCCAGCCCGAACGTTGCAAGCGAAAACATCAGATTTCCAATATTCCTAACTGGATAATATTTTTGCTCTCTGATAGACCACAATCCCAACAACAAGAAATCTAAGCCCCTTGCTTGCCACGCAGGACGAAACAAATAGGAGCAGCATTTCGTTTAACTTTTTCTCCGATAATAGAGCCCACATCAAAAAAACGAACGCCACTCCAACCATTGCATTTCCCGCAAGTAACCGAAGACGAACATGCTTCGCCCCTTCTGCCAAAATTCGATAGCACGGCAAAAAGCTAAAACAAACAAGGCAACCAATACCTATGGTAATTCCAGCAGCAGTACCACCCGCCAACCAATAGGCTGATGCAGCCAAAACAAAGTAAGCAGTTTCTACAGCGCTCAAACTAACCATACTTCAACTCCGACCACCGCACCCATCGATGCACTTCCCCATAAAGGCGTTACTCACGTAAAAACCTCATACACCATCACCAATAGAGTGAACTTGCCTTTAGGCTCCGCCCTGAAAATTAATTCCGCAATCCGCTAAAACTTACCCCTCAGAAATATCCCACAGTATTTTTAAAGGCTGCGGCATTAAATTTGACGCACGCATCACTACGCATCGCGCAAAACATCCACGCAACAACATCAGAGCCACGTAAGAAAGCTCACTCAAACAACAAAGACAGACGTGAAAACTAGCTTTATAAAACAGCTAATTACCGAATAAAGAAGTTAAGAACAGGTCCCTGGGCAACTAACGCTACAAACTCAAGACGCCGTTCACGTGGCGATGAGAATGCAGCCCTGCACTACTTCACTTCCCACCCCGCGCACAGACCGATCCAACCTACACTTAGGTCGAATGTGCCCCAGCGCCGATTCCTCGGACCATGGGGCTCGACCTGAGGTCTGGATACAACGGATGAGCAAGGCCAATGAATTTGCCCAGGCGGGCAAGGTGGCGGTGCAGCAGAACATCCATGGCTTGATGGAGTTTCTGCAGAAGTTTCCGCCCTTCAATCAGATGGAAAACGCCCACTTGGGCTATCTGCTGGAGAACTGCCAGCTGCGCTTCTATGGCGCCGGCGAGAGCATTCTCAAACCCAGCGGCGGGCCGGTTCAGCATTTCTATATCGTCAAGCAGGGCCTGGTGGTCGGCGAGCGCCCGCATTCGGCGCGACGCGGCACGGAAACCACCTTCGAGATCACCACCGGCGAGTGTTTTCCTCTGGCCGCCTTGCTCGGCGAGCGGGCTACCCGTACCGAGCACCTGGCCGGCGAGGACACCTTTTGCCTGCTACTGGCCAAAGAGGCCTTTATCAAGGTATTCGCCCTCTCGGCGCCGTTCCGCGACTTTGCTTTGCGTGGCGTTAGCAGCCTGCTCGACCAGGTTAACCAGCAGGTGCAGCGCCAGGCCGTCGCCAACATTGGTGCGCAGTATTCGCTGGATACGCCGCTGCGCGAGTTGGCCATGCGCCAACCGGTGACGTGCAACGCCGATACACCGATCAGCGCCGCCGTGCGCCTGATGCATGAGCAGCAGGTGGGCAGCATTGTGATTGTCGATGAGGGCCAGCGCCCCACCGGTATTTTCACCTTGCGCGACCTGCGTTCGGTGGTGGCCGCCGGTGCGGAAAACCTCGCCGGACCGATTGCCAGTGTGATGATCGCCAATCCGTTTTACCTGCCCGCCAAGGCCAGCGCCTTTGACGCCGCCATCGCCATGACCGAGCGGCATATCGCCCATGTGTGCCTGATGGAAGACGGGCAGTTGCGCGGCGTGGTATCCGAGCGCGATCTGTTTTCCCTACAGCGGGTCGATCTGGTGCACCTGGCGCGCACCATCAGCCACGCCAACAAGCTGGAAACCCTGGTGGCGCTGCGTGCCGATATCCATCAGTTAGTGGAACGCATGCTGGCCCATGGCGCGTCGTCCACGCAGATCACCCAGATCATCACCCTGCTTAACGACCACACGGTATGCCGCGTCATCGAGCTCAGCATCGAGCAGATGGGCGACCCGGGCGTGCCGTTTACCTGGCTGTGTTTTGGCAGCGAAGGCCGGCGCGAGCAGACGCTGCATACCGACCAGGACAACGGCATGCTGTTCGAAGCCAGCGACGCCGCCGATGCGGCGCTCAAGCGCGGCAAGCTGCTGCCGCTGGCCGAGCGCATCAACCATAGCCTGGATAAATGCGGCTTTAGCCTGTGCAAGGGCGGCGTGATGGCCAGCAACCCGCAGCTGTGTTTGTCGCACCTGGAGTGGTCGCGGCGCTTTAGCAGTTTTATCCGCGAGGGCAATCCGGAGAACCTGCTGGGTTCGAGCATCTATTTCGACCTGCGCGCGGTATGGGGCCCGGTGGACGGCTGCGAGGTGCTGCGCCAGCAGATTTTGATCGAGGTGGCGGACAACCAGATTTTCCAACGTTTGCTGGCCGCCAATGCCCTGCGCAATCGCCCGCCCGTGGGGCGCTTTCGCGACTTTGTGGTGGCCAAGAGCGGCAGCGAAAAACACACCCTGGACTTGAAGGTGCAAGGCCTTACGCCCTTTGTCGACGGTGCCCGGTTGCTGGCCCTGGCCCACGGCATCAGCGCCGGCAATACCTTGCAGCGCCTGCGTGAGCTGATTGCCAAGGAGGTGATCGACCCGCTGGATGGCGCGGCCTATGAAGAGGCCTACCACTTTATCCAGCAAACCCGCATGCAACTGCACCAGCAGCAGGCGCGCCAGGACCAGCGTTTTTCCAACCGCCTGGACCCAGACAGCCTTAACCACCTCGACCGGCGTATTTTGCGTGAGTCGTTCCGCCAGGCGCAGCGCCTGCAAAGCAGCCTGGCGCTGAGGTATCAGCTTTGAGTGCATTTGATTGGCTAAGACGTCGCCCCACCACCGTCATCGATCCACAGCTGCAAGAAGCCTGCGGGCAATTGGCCGAACCCTCCCCGTGGAGTGAACGGCCCCTGCGCGAACAACGCTTTGTGGTGCTGGACCTGGAAACCAGCGGGTTGAATATGCAGCGCGACCAATTGCTGTCCATTGGCGCGGTGGTGATCGAAGACGGCGCCATCGACCTGGCCCAGCAATTCGAATGCACCTTGCAGCGCAGCGAACAGAAGGTCAGCGCCAGCGTGCTGATCCACGGCATTGCCCCCAGCGAACTGGCCGCCGGCGTGGCCCCGGCAGAGGCATTGCTGGCGTTTATGCGCTTTGTCGGCGATAGCCCGTTACTGGCCTTTCATGCGCCATTCGACCAACACATGCTGAGCAAGGCGTTAAAAGCGGACTTGGGCTACAGCCTGCAGCACCGTTTTCTCGATGTGGCCGACCTGGCGCCGCTGTTATGCCCGGACGTGACCCTGCGCCAAGCCGGCCTGGATGACTGGACCGCGCATTTCGGCCTGCAAGTGCACCAGCGTCATCACGCCAGCGCCGATGCCCTGGTAACTGCCGAACTGGCCCTGATTCTGTTTAGCCGCGCACGCAAACAGGGCCTGGACAGCCCGGCAGCACTGGCCGAAGCCGTGTCGCGCTGGCAACGGCGCCAGCAACAACCGTCTTTTTAAACAACCTGCCAAACAGCGCAAAAAATAAACCGACAATGTGCAATTGCGGCGAAAGGCCACTCTCTGCAATCATATGCGAATAATTCTCGATTTCGCGTTGGTTCTGCTTAAGCGGAGATTGCTGTGTCGGTTGGGGAATCCACAAACCATGAGTTGGCGGGCATGCTGTATCGCGATCATCGCGAGTGGCTGCTCGGCTGGCTGCGCAAAAGCCTGAGCTGCCCGCATAGGGCCGAAGACCTTAGCCAAGACACCTTCCTGCGTATCCTCGGCAAAACCGACGCCGTACAGATGCGTGAGCCCCGCGCGCTGCTGACCACCATCGCCAAAGGCTTGCTGATCGACTACTTCCGCCGCAGCGCGCTGGAACGTACCTATCTCGACGAGTTGTCGGCACTGCCGGAAAACGTGCAGCCGGATATCGAAGAACAAGCCCTGGTGCTGGAATCGCTACGCGCCATCGACCGTATGCTCGGCACCTTGTCCAGCAACGCCCGCGCCGCCTTTATGTACAACCGCATCGACAATATGGGCCACGCCGAAATCGCCGAACGCCTGGGCGTGTCCGTGCCGCGCGTACGCCAATACCTGGCCCAGGGCCTGCGCCAGTGCTATATCGCCCTGTACGGCGAGCCGACATGAACCGCAGCAGCGTCTCGGCCAAAGTCCTCGATGAAGCCATCAGCTGGCAGTTGTGCCTGGGCTCAGGTGCGGCCAGCGACCTGGAAAAAGCCGAATTCCACCTCTGGCACGCCGCCAGCGCCGAACACGCCCGTGCCTGGGGCCAGCTCAATGGCCTGGACCAACATTTCGCCAAGGTCAGCAGCCAACCGGCCCGTCGCGCCCTGGTGCAAGCCGCCGGTAACGGCAAAAGCCGGCTGCGCAGCGGCGGCCTTCTCGGTCTGCTGCTGGCTGGCGTACTGGGCCTGGGCGTGGCGCAACAACATCGGCCGCTGGGCGACTGGCTGGCCGACGAGCACACCGCCCCCGGCGAGCAGCGCGACGTGGAACTGCCCGACCACACCAAAGTGCGCCTGAACAGCCGCAGCGCCCTGGATATCGATTTCAACGCCAAGCAGCGGCGCATCTTTCTGCGCAGCGGCGAAATCCTGGTGGAAACCGCCCATGGCGACGCCCGCCCCTTTATCGTCGCCACCGACGACGGCGAGCTGCGTGCCCTCGGCACCCGCTTTCTGGTGCGCCATGAAGACGCCGGCACACGCCTGATCGTGCTGCAATCTGCCGTGGCCGCGCACCCGGCCGACGCCCCACCGGGCGCCGAAGCCGAACGCATCATCCGCGAGGGCGAGCAAGTGCTGATGGCCGCCAGCGCCCTGGGCGACGTACGCACCGCGCCGGCCACGGCGGACGCCTGGGTGCACGGCATGCTGGTGGTGGAAAACATGCGCCTGGCCGACTTGCTGGAGCAACTGGGCGACTACCGCCAAGGCTTCCTCAATGCCGACCCGGCGGTGGCTGATTTGCGTATCAGCGGCAGCTTCCCGCTGCAAAACACCGACCTTGCCCTGGCCGCCCTGCCGCCCAGTTTGCCGGTGCAAATCCAGCGCCGCGCGGCCTGGTGGACCCGCGTTGTCCCGGCGCCGGTGGCGGAAAAACCCTAAAAAAGTGGCTGCTGAAAAATATTTTTCAGCAGCCCTATCACTTTTCGATTTTGCTTCGGCATAGGGTCATTGAGATTAATTCCTTTCTGGGAGCCGCTCGCAATGCCGAAGAACGCAATCACCCTGTTCCGCCCCACTCTGCTGGCTGCCGCCCTGGCCTTTGCCAGCGTTCCGGCCCTGGCCGCCGACACCGCCGTACGCAGCTACCAGTTGCCGGCTGCGCCGCTGGCCAGCACCCTGAACCAGATCGCCAGCCAGGCCGGTGTGGTTCTGAGCATCGACCCCGCCCTGACTGCCGGTAAAACCGCGCAGCCGGTGCAAGGTCAGTTCGATGCGCAGACTGCTTTGCAGCAGGCATTGCGTGGCACTGGATTGACCCTGGTAGGCGGCAGCGGCGGCACCTATAGCGTGCAGGCACTGTCGTCGGAAAGCGGCTTTGCTCTGCCTGCGGCCAATATCGACGGTACTGGTACTGCGGAAACTGCGTGGAGTCCTGCCAAAGGCTACCTGGCTAAACGCACCGCTGCCGGCACCAAGACGGATACCGCCCTGGCCGAAGCGCCACGCTCGATTTCGGTGGCCACCCGTGAACAGATGCAAGACCGCGCCGTACAGAACCTCGACGACGCCGTACGCTACATGCCCGGTGTTATCGCCAGCAGCTACGGCAGCGACAGCCGTGCCGAATGGCTGAAAGTACGTGGCTTCGAACCGACCCAGTTCCTCGATGGCCTGCCGCTGCCGAAAGGCTCCTACACCATGCCGAAGTTGGAAACCTGGGACCTCGAACGCGTAGCCCTGCTGCGTGGCCCAGCCTCGTCACTGTATGGCCAGACACCAGCCGGCGGCATGCTCGACATGGTCAGCCGTCGCCCTGACTCGGTAGCCAGCAACGAAGTGCAGCTGCAGGTAGGCAGCTACGAGCGCAAGCAGATCAGCTTCGACAGCACCGGCCCAATCGATGACCAAGGCCAGTTTCTCTACCGCGTTAGCGGTGTGGTACGCGACAGCAACACGTCGGTCGATCATATCGAAGACAAGCGCTACAACATCGCTCCCAGCTTGACCTGGAACATGGACGAAGACACCAAGTTGACCTTCCTGTCCCAGTTCAACCGCGACGATACCGGCATCACCAGCCAGTTCCTGCCGCTGCAAGGCACCAAGCTGTCGACCCCGGCTGGCAAAGTGAGCTACCACGAAAACCTGGGCGATCCAGACTGGGAGTTCTACGACAAGACCTATTACGCCCTGGGTTACGCGTTTGAACACCGTATCAACGATGTCTGGCAGTTCCGTCAGAATGCCCGCTACACCAAGAGCGACCTGTCCTTCCAAGGCATCACCGCTGGCGGCAACGCCTACGCTGTTGCTGACGACGGCACCCTGCAACGTGGCGCCAACGTCGTTAACGAAGACATCAGCCAGTTCGCCGTGGACAACAACTTCCAGGCCGACTTCAACACCGCTGCCGTCACCCACACCCTGCTGCTGGGTCTGGATCACCAACGCGTGAACACCAACTATCAATGGCTGTACGGCGGGTCGTACCTGTACGACTCGAGCTTCAACATCATCGGCCAGAACGTGCCGGCCAGTAACATCAAGAACCCGATCTACGGCCAGGACTTCAGCAACGTTCAGTACACCGCCTACAACGACTACAACCAGAAAATGCGTGCTACCGGCCTGTACGTCCAGGACCAGATGGCACTGGATAACTGGCGCTTGACCCTCGGTGGTCGTGAAG
>JBCECW010000140.1:0-978 GCA_039207785.1 Pseudomonas sp.
GTGCAACACGATACTGACCAGGCCATAACGGGAAGCGGAGTTGCGCAGCTGCATATAAGAGTTTTCCGTAAAAAAGCAGTGGGCTAAGACTAGCGATAAATCTATCGAGTTAAAGCGAAAAATCCTGCTTTGAAATATCGGGAAATACGATGCTTTCAAGCGGCGCATACGGGAGGAAAGAACGGGTGACCGAATGGTCAGCGTAGGCGGGAACTTTACCTGCGAGGGTAAAAAGAGGTTGGGCGTTGCTACGTAAATCGCTTGGTGCGCGGAGCGCACCCTACGAAATCGCGTATCGACGGAGATCTCGTAGGGTGCGCTCCGCGCACCACGGCGTTAGAAGAACTTGGAGAAGAACCCCGGCTTGTCCTCGCTGGCTTTGTCTTTTTTCGCCGGAGCCGCTTCGGCCACCATGGGTTTGGTGGGGTCGACTTCCTTGCCGGCCAGCAGGTCCTGCGCTTGTGCGGCGGCGCGCTGGCCGCTGCGCAGGGCGCCTTCCAGGGTGCCGGGGTACAGCGCATCGGTGTGCTCGCCGGCGAACACCACGCGCTGCAGCGGTTTTTCCCACATACGCCAGTTGCGCGTCAGTTGCCCTGGGCCATAGGCCAGGTACGAGCCGCCGGTAGACGGGTCGGTGCTGTAGCGTTTGATTTCATAGCCGGTAAAGGCGCCACGGGCTTTCGGGTAGAAAGCGTGCAGGCGGATCAGCACCTGGTCGACCATCTGCTTGTCGCCAAAGGCTTGCAGCACGCGGGCGTTATCGCCGGACAGGTTGATCACCACATTGGCGCCGCCCTTGGCCGCCGGCTCGATCCACAGCATGCCCAGGCCCTGGTCGGTGAAGATTTCACCCGACAGGCGCGCCTTGCTCTCCCACACCGGGGTTTTGAACTTGAGCATGATCTGGTCACGCCAGCCGTAGTTGGTGCCTTTGATCGCCGCCGTGTGCGCGGCGTCCAGGGCGGGGGTGAGCTGGAT
>JBCECW010000140.1:988-8174 GCA_039207785.1 Pseudomonas sp.
CATGAACCCGGCCAGCACCACGTAGTCGGCGCTGTAGCCCACGGCACCGGCCTTGACGGTGACGCCGTCCTTGTCCTGGCTGATGGCCGAGACCTTGGCGTTGGTCTTGATGGTTTTCAGCTGCTTGAGAAAGGCTGCGGCCAGCACCTGGCTACCGCCAGGCAGACGCGCGGCCCGCAGGTCACGGTCATCCACGCCACGGTACACACGGGTTTGCTGGGCGAGATAAAGCAGCGACAGGCGCGACGGCTCGTCATAACGCGAACGAATGCGCTGGTTGACCAACAGCCGCGCGGTGGGCGGCAGGGCCAGCTTGTCCAGCCACTTGGCCACGTTCATCTGGTCGAGGGCAAACAGGGTGTTGTTGGCGGCGGGGTTCATCGGGTCGCTGATGGAGGCGGCCAGATCGTCCAGGCTTTTATCGAAGCACTTGAGGGCTTCGGCGGTTTCCGGCTGCTTGGTAGCCAGGTCGGCGGCGGTGAAGTAGTCGCCATTGATCAGGTAGCTGGGGGTACGCACAAACTCCGGCGCCGGCAGGGTTTGCAGCTTGAAGGTATCCAGGTAGCCGTTCAGTGCCGGCTGCACCTTCTTGCCGGCGATCCACTCGCTGGTGGCCAACCCGGAGCGGCCGCCGATGCTCGGCTTGGCTTCCAGCAGGGTGACCTGCCAGCCCTTCTGTTGCAGTTCATAAGCGGCGGTCAAACCCGACAACCCGCCCCCCACCACAATGGCCGTCGGTTGCTTGGCCGCCGCTGGCTTATCGGCCGCCTGCGCAACCACCCCAAACACACCCACTGCCAGAAGCGCCAAGGCGCGCAAACCGGTCCGCAACATGCACCACTCCTTCCCCGCGTTCCACAGGCAGTGGAACCTTCTTAGATGGCGCGCAGAATACGCCGTCACCTTGAGCCGAGCTAGACGAGCCCGTCGGGAGAACCGCCTGGTGGTTGTTCCCCTGCGTGCCATTGCATAGGCTGACGCCCTGCTTGGCGTGCCGATCCCCGCATTGGCCGCGTCTGTACAGCTGTCCCGACTGCCTGGAGTTTTCGATGAGCCTGAATAATCAGTGGATGCAACGCGACCTGGCGGTGCTCTGGCACCCCTGCACGCAGATGAAGGACCACGAGCAATTGCCGCTGGTGCCAATCAAGCGTGGCGAGGGCGTGTGGCTCGAAGACTTCGACGGCAAACGCTACCTCGATGCCGTCAGCTCCTGGTGGGTCAACGTGTTTGGCCACGCCAACCCGCGTATCAATCAGCGCATCAAGGACCAGGTCGACCAGCTTGAGCACGTAATCCTCGCCGGCTTTAGCCACCAGCCGGTGATCGAGCTGTCCGAGCGTCTGGTCAAGCTGACCCCAGCCGGGCTGGACCGGGTGTTCTATGCCGACAACGGCTCGTCGGGCATCGAAGTGGCGCTAAAGATGAGCTTTCACTTCTGGCGCAACAGCGGCCAGGAACGCAAAAAGCGCTTTATCACCCTGACCAACAGCTACCACGGCGAGACCATCGCGGCGATGTCGGTGGGCGATGTGGCGCTGTTTACCGAAACCTATAAGTCGCTGCTGATGGACACCATCAAGGTGCCCACCCCTGACTGCTACCTGCGCCCCGAGGGCGTGAGCTGGGAGGAGCATTCGCGGTTGATGTTCGGCCATATGGAACAAGCCCTGGCGGAAAACCATCAAGACGTGGCGGCAGTCATTATCGAGCCGCTGATCCAGGGCGCTGGCGGCATGCGCATGTACCACCCGGTGTACCTCAAGCTGCTGCGCGAAGCTTGCGACCGCTATGGCGTGCACCTGATCCACGACGAAATTGCCGTCGGCTTTGGCCGCACCGGCAGCATGTTCGCCTGCGAGCAGGCCGGTATCGCGCCCGACTTCCTCTGCCTGTCCAAGGCCCTCACCGGCGGCTACCTGCCGATGGCGGCGGTGCTGACCAGCGAAACCATCTACCAGGGCTTTTACGACGACTACCAGACCCTGCGCGCCTTCCTGCACTCGCACACCTACACCGGCAACCCGTTGGCGTGCGCAGCGGCATTGGCGACCCTGGATATCTTCGAGCAAGACAATGTGATCGAAGCCAACAAGGCCTTGAGCGCCCGCATGGCCAGCGCCACGGCGCACCTGGCCGACCACCCGCATGTGGCCGAAGTGCGGCAGACCGGCATGGTGTTGGCGATTGAGATGGTGCAAGACAAAGCCAGCAAAACCCCCTACCCGTGGCAGGAACGGCGTGGCTTGAAGGTGTTCCAGCATGCGCTGGAGCGTGGTGCGTTGCTGCGGCCATTGGGCAGCGTGGTGTACTTCCTGCCGCCGTATGTGATTACCCCGGAGCAGATCGACTTTCTTGCCGAGGTGGCAAGCGAAGGCATTGATATCGCCACCGCCACCAAGACCTCGGTGGGCCTGAGCGGGCGGCACCCGGAGTTTCGTGATCCGGGCTAGGCCCTGTAGGAGCCAGCTTGCTGGCGAAGCCTTTTAGGTCGCCAAGAGCTTCGCCAGCAAGCTGGCTCCTACGGATCTTCGTTAGAAGATGTTGAGTGGGTACTCGATGATCAGACGAACCTGATCGGAGCTGGAGTCCGAGGTGCCGGAGATACGGTGAGTGGCCTGGCGGATACGGAACGACAGGTCTTTAGCCGCGCCTTCTTGCACCACGTATTTAACCGAAAGGTCGCGCTCCCAATGTTTCTCGCTATCGGCGTAGTAGTCGTACGGGCTGCCGGCGTCGATCTTGGTGCCATCGACGTTGTCGCCACGGGTGTAACCGGCATAGAAAGTCAGGCCCGGCACGCCATAGGTAGCCATATTCAGGTTGTAGCCCAGGCGCCACGACTCTTCGCGCGGGCCGTTGAAGTCCACCAGTTGCATGGAGTTGGCCAGGTAGATGGAGTCCTGGAACGCGCCGCCACCCAATACCAGGTAGTCGAACGGCTGATCGCCATCGATCTTCTGGAACGCCAGGGTCACGGTGTGGGCGCCAAGGGTGTAGCCAGTGGCGAACGACCACGAGGTGTTGTTGATATCACCCGCCAGCGACTTGCCGTCATCCAGGGTGCGATACACGTTGAAGTCAAAGCTCAGCGACTGGTCTTCGGTCAGGGCCAGCACGTAGTTGGCATTGCCGTAGTACTGCTTCCACAGGTCTTCGTAACGCGAGGCGTACGCGGTGACGCTGAAGTTGTCGGCGATGGCGTAAGCACCACCGATATAGTCGACGTCGCCGCCTTCAATACCAGCGGCGTAACCGGCACGGAAACCACCGTCGTGGCCCGACATGTTCATGTCCTTGGCCGAGGTGAAGTGCCCGCCATCAATGGTCAGCCCTTCGATTTCAGCGCTCGCCAGCTGGAAGCCGGTGGCCGTTGCCGGCACCAGGCGGGCGTCGGCCAGGGCGATTACCGGGTTGTAAGGACGCAGTTCGCCGTATTTAAGGGTGGAGTTGGACAGTTGCACCTTAACGGCGCCGCCCAGAGACGAGAAGCTGTCCTCGGCACGGCCATCGGAATCTACCGGCAACATTTGCGAGCCGGAGCGACCACGGCCGCTGTCCAGCTTGATACCCGCATAGGCACTCAGATCGACACCAAAACCGACAGTGCCTTGGGTGAAGCCAGACACGTAATCCAGCTGGAAGCCTTGGCCCCACTCGCGGTTGTCGCCATAGCCGCTGTCGTGGCGATCCATGTTCCAGTACAGGTTGCGCGAGATCAGATTGAGCGAGCTGTCTTCGACAAAACCCTTGGAATCAGCCTGACCCGCTTGCGCAGCCAGGGCAAAAACGCTGCTGGCCACGGCCAGGGCTAATCCGGTGTGTTTCAACTTCATATGTGTTCCCCATTGAAATGAATGTGTCGGCATATGCCCGCGCCAGTGCCCGGGATGTGTAAAAAGGGTCGAGCCGGGTGACCTCCGGTGTGCACCCGCGGATGGCTACCCGCTCGCTCAGTTCTGTTGCCATGGGAGATGCAATCCACACGGCACGCTGAGTTACCCAAAGGCGTTAGAACCAAAGCCCGTGGCAATTACTCCCATGTTTGCTTGTTTGGCAATGTTCAAGTCACGACACTTTCACGTGCATTAGCGTCATATATAAACCGACAATTTTTCACACTTCGCGAATAACTTGTCCGTATCGACAACTCGTTATAAAGCCAATAACCATGGGCCTGACATCGCCACTTTGGCCGCCACGACAGCAACCATAACCAGCTAGATAGAGCCTTCAAAGTACAAATAAGGACGTAATGGGATAATTACGGCCAACTTTTTAGCTCATTACTCAGGGGCTAATAACTTCCCTTATCCGGCTTGTTTCCAAGTTAATAATCGGCTCGCATAAGTTGGTGTTATCCAACGTATAACGCCAACAACTCGAGGGAGAATTCAGGCCACGCTCTAGGCTATGCTTGCCACCCCAGCAGCCAGCCAGCGTTTTCGCCATGCGCCTTTCCCGCTTTTTTATTGATGCTCCTCTGTCCCTCGGCCAACACGAATTGCCGGAAGCCCAGGCCCATTACATTGGCCGCGTACTGCGCCATGCCGTGGGCGATGCCGTGCAGTTGTTCGATGGCAGCGGCCAGGAGTTTCTCGGCGAGCTGATCGAAGTGGGCAAGAAAAACGTGCGCGTCGAGCTGCGCGAGGTGCTGGCGGGGCAGGCGCCGTCACCGCTGGCGATTCACCTGGGCCAGGGGCTGTCGCGCGGAGAGCGCATGGACTGGGCGATCCAGAAAGCTACCGAACTGGGCGCCACCGAGATCAGCCCGATCGTCAGCGAGCGCTGCGAAGTGCGCTTGAAGGGCGAACGCGAGGACAAACGCCTGGAGCACTGGCGCCAGGTGGCAATCAGCGCCTGTGAACAATGTGGGCGTTCGGTGCTGCCAGTGATTCATCCGCCGGTGGTATTGGCGCAGTGGCTGGAGCAGTGCCAGGCCGAGTTGAAGCTGGTGCTGCACCCGGTGGCGGAGCCATTGACCAGCCATGCCAAGCCGCAGTCGCTGGCGTTTCTGATTGGCCCCGAGGGTGGCCTTAACGACAACGAAGTGGCGCAGGCACAGGCCAAGGGGTTTCATGCGGCGCGGTTGGGACCGCGGGTGCTGCGTACCGAGACAGCGCCGGTGGTGGCGTTGAGTGTGGCGCAGCAGCTCTGGGGGGATTTCTGATTAACCGCGTGTGGCCCTGCCCTCTCCCCTAGCCCCTCTCCCGCAGACGGGCGAGGGGGACCAATCGGCGCTAATTTGTTGTAACGCGATAAAGCTCCCCTCGCCCGCTCGCGGGAGAGGGGCTGGGGGAGAGGGAAAGCCCCATCACGAGTCCTTGAGCAAATCCGCCATATCATCGGCATGCTCTTCTTCCTGCGCCAGAATCTCTTCGAACAGGCGGCGGGTGGTCGGGTCGTCGTTGCCCAGATAGCGGATGATCTCGCGGTAGCTATCCACGGCAATCCGCTCGGCCACCAGATCCTCGGTGATCATCTCTTTCAGCGTCGCGCCGGCCACATATTCGGCGTGGGAACGCTTGGTCAGGCCTTCGGGGTTGAAGTCCGGCTCACCGCCCAATTGCATGATCCGCTCAGCCAGCTGATCGGCATGGGCCAGCTCCTGCTGCGCATGCTCGAGAAACTCTGAAGCCGCTACGCTGGCCTTGAGGCCCGTGGCCATAAAGTAGTGGCGTTTGTAACGCAGGTAGCACACCAGTTCGGTGGCCAGCGATTCATTGAGCAGACGCAGCACTTCCTGGCGGTCGGCCGAGTAGCCCTCGGTGACCGCCCCTTCCTCGATATGCTGGCGCGCACGCTTGCGCAGGGTGCTTACGTCGGTCAGTTGCACAACATTCATAGTCGTTCTCCATCAGCTATTCGGTCAGTAGCGCGGGCTCTGGCGGCACGCGTCAGGTGTACTGAGTTGGGAGTAGCGAGACGGAGAAAAAGTTTGATGTTTTGTCGGTGCGCGGAGCGCACCCTACGGTACCGAGTGGTACCGGATGGAGGGCTTCACATCAGAATCGTAGGGTGCGCTACGCGCACCAGGGTTCTCAGATCAAACCGGCGTCGGCGAGCATCTGCTCCAGCGCCAGCAGGTCGGGAATCTTGGCCACGGCTTCGCCAAAACTCACGGCATCCAGCTCCAGCGGCGCCAGGGGTACATCGGCACGCGCCAGGTCGGTGCCGACCTTGAGCGAACGCGGAATACCCTGCACCAGCAGGGCGAGGAATTTCACGTTGGGCCGGCCACCCAAGGCGTTGATTACCGCCACCCGGGCACCGGGGCGAATCTGCGGCTGGCCATCGGAAGCGGCTTCGAACGACAGCAGCGGCAGGCTCAGATCCCGCCAGGCCATCTGCCCGAGAAACCACGCCGGCATGCCAGGGGTCACCTGCGGTGCACGGTAGGGAATCAACTCGGCCACCGCCACGTTAGGCAGCAGCAGGGTGCGGTCGGCCAGTGGCACCAACAGGCCGGTGATGCTGCTGGCAGTGGACGTACTGGTGGAGGTGACGGCTTGGCTCATCGGGTAATCCTGTCGGCGCTCAGGCGCACTGTGCCGCTAAATGGTTGACCAGGGTTTCGGCCAGCTCGCGCGGGTCGCCGCTGTAGGCGCTGTAACCGCCCTCGCGCAGGCTGTCGGGCATGCTGGCGCAGGCGCAGCTCTCGGCGCGCTGGGTCCAGATCGCCGCGCCCTGGCGTTTGACGTAGGCCGCGGGGGCGCTGCCATCGCTACCCATGCCGCTAAAGGCGATCACCCCGCCCAGGGCACCGAAGTGCTGGGCCAGGTTGAGCATCATCTGGTCGATGGACGGGCTGTAGGGTTCTGGCCAGCCACGGTCGGCAATCTGCATCGCGCCGTCTTCGGCAAAACCCAGCTCATGCTGGATAGGCGCCACTACCACTTCGCCGCAGCGCACCGGGTCGCCATGGCGAGCGGGGTTTACGTGCCATTGGCTATGCCGGCCCACCGCCTGCGGCAAGGTGGCCTCGAAGCTGGCGTCGATATGCTGGGCGTAGATAAAGCCGATGGGCAGGCCACCGGGCAAGGCATCGAGAAAGGCTTTGACTGCGGCTGGGCCGCCGAGCGAGGCCGCCAATAGCCACACCTGGCGTGCCGGAGCGCCGGCGGCCAGCGGGGTGGCGGCCAAGGCTTGCGGCAAGTCCAGGCGCGCCGGGCGCTGGGCTTCGTCG
>JBCECW010000141.1:0-2916 GCA_039207785.1 Pseudomonas sp.
GCCCTATGGCGAGTGGCTCGATCTCGATGAGTCGGATCGCAACCTGCTCGGCGAAGTCCGCAAGTCCGGCGCCCGCTTCGTGCTGGATCGCGTCACCGCGCTCGATTTCGATATCGAGGAACTCGCGACCCTGGGCTTTACCGCCATCCGTCTCGATGCGGCGCGCTACCTGTCGCGTCCCGAAAGCTTCGGGTCGCGCAGCATGGCCGAACTTCTGCGTGCGGCGCGGGTGGCGGGTATCGACACCGTCAGCCATGACGTGGCCATCGTTCGCTTGGCCTTGCCACCGGGCGCCAGCTTCGCCTACTACCCCGGCCAATATGCCGATGTGCTGCTCAAGGACGGCTCACGCCGTAGCTACTCCATGGCCCGGCGCAGCACCCAGGACAATCAACTGGAGTTTCATATTCGCCATAAGCCGGGCGGTGTCTTCAGCAGCTATGTGTTCGACGGCCTGGCCCCGCGCACATTGCTGCGCCTGGAGGGGCCATTCGGTTCCTTCTACCTGCGCGACAGCGAGCGGCCCATGGTGCTGCTGGCCAGCGGCACCGGCTTTGCGCCGATTCAGGCACTGCTTGAACAGCTGTGTGAACAGGGCAACCAGCGGCCGGCGTACCTCTATTGGGGCGGGCGAGTTCGCGCCGACCTGTATGCCGATGCGGCGCTGCAGGGACTGGCGCGCGAGCACGACTGGTTCCATTACCGCCCGGTGCTTTCAGAACCGACGCAGGCATGCGCCTGGCAAGGCGCCACCGGCTTTGTGCACCTGCAGGTGATGGAGGAGTTCGCCTCGCTGGCGGACTTCGAGGTGTATGCCTGCGGTGCTCCGGTGGTGGTCGACAGCGCGCGTCGCGATTACGTGGAACAGCTGCAACTGCCCCCTGAACGCTTTTACGCGGATGCCTTTGTCTAGGCGCCGCCCCGCAACCATTGATGCAAGGAACGAGTTATGACGCTTGCCGGTAAAACCCTGTTTATCACCGGTGCCAGCCGTGGCATTGGCCGTGAGATCGCCCTGCGCGCCGCGCGTGATGGCGCCAATGTGGTAATTGCGGCGAAAAGCGCCGAGCCGCATCCGAAGCTGGCGGGCACCATTTACAGCGTTGCTGAAGAAGTTGAAGCGGCCGGTGGGCGTGCCTTGGCGTTGCGCCTGGATGTGCGCGACGAAGCCAGTGTGGCAGCGGCGATGGAGCAGGCCGCTGGGCATTTTGGCGGTATCGATGTGCTGATCAACAACGCCGGGGCCATTCGCCTAAAGGGCGTTGAGGCGATTGAAATCAACCGCTTCGACCTGATCCATGAAGTCAACACCCGTGCCGTGCTGGTGTGCAGCAAGGCCGCGTTGCCGTACCTGAAAAACAGCAGCAGTGGCCATATTCTCAACCTGTCGCCGCCGCTCAACCTGGCGCTGAAATGGTTTGCTCCGCATGCGCCGTATACCGTCAGCAAGTACGGCATGAGCATGCTTACCCTAGGCATGAGCGAGGAGTTCCAGCCTTACGGCATCTGCGTCAACTCGCTGTGGCCAACCACCTTGATTGCCACGGCCGCCGTGGAGTTTGAAGTCGGTGGTAAAGACCTGTTCGACGCCGCGCGCACCCCGGCAATCATGGCCGACGCGGCGCACGCCATTCTTACCAGCCGCGAAAACGGCCAGCTGCTTACCGATGAGCAAGTGCTGCTTGCGCAAGGGACACAGGACTTCACGCACTACCGCGCGAGCGCTGGCGAGGCGGCGCTAATGAACGATCTGTTTATCGACTGAAGAACTGTCGGCACCGCATAAGACGATGAATGCTCGTCGGCTTTGCGCTGCCCGATTTTTGTCTGAAATTATCTATAACGTATTGATTTTATTAATAAAAATATAAATGAAAAATACAGATAAAAACCCTTGACGGGCTTTAAAGATGTCAACTAAATTGACAAACAAATAAGGGCAGCTGCTCCTCTGCCTTTATCAACAAGAACAAATAAACAAGGTGCAGTATGAAAGACTTCTACAACGTCGGCGGCGTCGAGCTGCCACAGCCATTCAAGGTACGTCGCCTCGGGCATGTGGGGTTCTACCATGCCGACCTGGACGCTGCCGAGCAGTTTTATGTGAAGACCCTCGGCCTGCGCCTGACCGACAGCTTGCAGTTCGCCGTCGATGCGCCAGCGATGGGCATCTTCACCAGCCATAACACCGACCACCATTCCCTGGTTTGCATCAGCTCGGCACTGGCCGATGACAGCGACCAGGGCTACCGCCGCGGCGTCACCATCAACCAGATTTCCTTCCAGGTCGGCACCCTGGAAGAGGTGGTAAATGGCTACCGGTTTCTCAAGGCCAACAACGTACCGATCTGGCGGGTAGGGCGCGACTTCCCCGGCAGCAACTGGGCGTTCTACTGCCGTGACCCCGATGGCTACCACGTCGAGCTGTTCTACGGCATGGAGCAGATTGGCTGGAACCGCCTGAGCAAGCCGGTGGGCATGCGCGAGGTGGAGGGCGAGGAGCCGCCGTTGCCGCAACGCTCGGAACAGCAGGAAGTGCTGGATGCGTTAAACGATGACGTTGACCTCAACACCGGGCATAAATCCGACGACCTGGCCACGCTGGACTTCACCGTGGGCGGCGTGCAACTGCCACGGCCATTCAAGATCAACAAGGTCGGCCCCATTCATTTGTTCGTCAAAGACGTGGCCACCTCCGAGGCGTTTTACCGTGACCTGTTTGGTCTGGTGACCACCGAAGAAGTGCTGTGGAACGGCCATCGCGCGGTGTTTATGCGCCTGGGTAACGACCACCATGTGCTGGGCCTGTACCCCATCGAACTGCGCGAGGTGCTGGGCTGCAACCCGGCGACCACGGTGATGAACACGGGTATCGAGCTGTGCAGCTACAGCCAGTTGCGCGATGCCGTGGCGTTT
>JBCECW010000141.1:2926-8153 GCA_039207785.1 Pseudomonas sp.
CCTGCAACGCGGCCCGAGCATACCGGCGCCACTGCTGCCAGGCATCGATCACGCGGTGACCTATGTCGACCCGGCTGGGCACAGCGTGCTGCTGTATTTCTCCATGGAACAGATTGGCTGGGACGGCAAGCCGCGTCCGGCTGAGTTGCGCCGCCCGGTGGCGCAGGAGTGGCCGGCCAGTATTGCGGCGCTTAGCGACACCTATGCCGACCAGACCCTGCTAGGGCCGATCGGCTAACCCCAACCCCCAGCGTTTTCCCTCACTTTGTATTCGGAGACATAGCCATGTCGTTCTGGACGGATCTTCTCGGCCTGCCTTTTGCGGTCGATCAAGTAGATGTCAACGGTATTTCCACTCGCGCAATGACGATGGGTAGCGGCGAACCGCTGATTTTTCTGCACGGCATCAGCGGCCATCTGGAGGCATTTATTTCCACCGCGCCACGCCATGCTCAAGACTTTGAATGCCACCTGATCGATATGCTCGGCCACGGTTACACCGACAAGCCGCAGGGCAAATACACGGTTGACCGGCTGGCCCGGCATGTCATCGACTACATGGACGTGATGGGCTTCGAAACCGCGCATCTGTGCGGCATCTCACTGGGCGGCTGGGTGGTGGGCTGGATTGCCGCCAAGTACCCCGAGCGCGTCAAGCGCGCCACCATGGTATTGGCCGCTGGTAACCCAGCCATGGCCTCACCGCAGATTGCCGAACTGATCCAGAAATCGACCATCGCCGCCGTCACCAACAACGATATCGAGGACACCCGCAAGCGCCTGCTCAATGTGATTCACGATCCGGCCAAGGTCACCCAGGAACTGGTCGACGTGCGTTACGCCATTTACCACCAGCCAGCGTTTCAGGCGGCCTTGAGCAATGTGCTGGCGCCAACTGAACCGGAGCTGTACCAGCAAGCCATGCTCAGCGCTGAAGTGCTGGCCGGCGTGCAGGCCGAGGTGCTGCTGGTGTGGTCGGAGCAGGACGCCTATTCCGACCTGACGGGCGCCCAGCATTACGTTGACTACCTGCCGAAGCAGAAACTGGTGACCTTTGGAGACGCCGGGCACTGGCCGCCGTATGAGCGTGCCGCCGACTTTGCTGCACTCAACGTAGCGTTCCTGCGCAACGGCCTGGACGCGGTGCGTGCCGGCAACTACGACGCCAAGGATTGAGGCCGGGATGAAACTCTAGAACCGCCCAACCTCGCCCTTCGGTGCCCGTGTGCTGGCCAGCCTGGCGCTCAAAGGACTAAGCGCCAGCGCCATGGCAGAACCCGCCGGCGGCTTGCAGAGCGCCGAGTTCCTGGCCATCAACCCGCTGGGCAAGTTGCCGGTGCTGGTGCTCGATAGCGGCGAGGCGATTGCCGAATCCCTGGTCATCCAGGAGTACCTCGAAGACCGCTATCCGCAGCCCTCACTGCGCCCCTCAGAGCCTTTGCGCCTGGCGCAGATGCGCGTCGCCGGGCGGGTGGTGGAGCAGCACGTCGATACCAGCCTGTTTGTCGTGGTGATGCTGATCGCTGGCAAGTCCAGCGACCAGGCGGCGCTGGCCTCGGCCTTCAACGCCTTGCAGCACGCCCTGCAGTTGCTGACCCAGGTCTGGCAACCCGGCCCCTACGCCTTTGGCAGCCAGCCGACGCTGCTCGATTGCCAGCTGCTGCCGGTGATGACTTACCTGCAACTGGTGGGCGCCGCCAGTGGCCGTGATCTGTTTGCCGAGTTGCCGGCGCTGGCCGCCTACCAGGATGTGCTGGCCGAGCACCCACAGTTGTCGGCAATTGCCGCCGAGTTGGCGCGTGCCGTGCTCGCGCGACTGAGCGCGGCCTAACGCCCTGTTGAACCCCTTTTGCTGGACGCCAACATGACAAGAACAACAGATGTAGTGGTAGTCGGGGCCGGCCCGACCGGTATGGTGCTAAGCCTGTTGCTGGCCCGCCAGGGCCATCGGGTGACGCTGCTGGAGCGCTGGCACAAACCCTATCCATTGCCACGGGCCATCGGCCTGAGCCATGAGTCGCTGCGCATTCTGCACCTGGCCGGTCTGGTGGGTGAATTGCAGGCAGCGATCGACTGGAACGAGGCGGACTACACCAAGGCCTACTTCCTCGGTGAGGACCGCGAAATCCTCCTGACCATGCCGATGCTGGCTCGTGCAGAGTCTGGCTGGCCAGAGATGCAAAGCTTCAACCAGCCCGACGCCGAGGCGCTGATGGAACGCGCCATTCTGGCCAACCCGGCCATCGAGTTTCGCCGTGGCCAGGTGGTGACCGCGCTGACCCAGGACTGCGACGGCGCCACCGTCAGCTTTACCCAGGCTGGCGCCGATGGCAGTGCACAGGCGGGCGCCAGCGTCGAACAGCTGACGGCGCAGATTGTGGTCGGCTGCGATGGTGCCAACAGCACGGTGGCCAACCTGTGCGGCATCACCTACCACGACCTGGGCTTTGCCTATGACTGGCTGGTGGTGGATTTCAAACCGACCGTCAGCCGTACCTGGGACCCGTTTCTGGCGCAGACCCTGTACGGCCGCCCGACCACCATCGCCCCGGCCGGGCCAGGCCGCCGGCGCTTTGAATTTATGTTGATGCCGGGCGAAGCCAAGGCCGATATGAACAGCGCCGACGTGGCCTGGATGTTGATGCGCGACTGGGGCGTGACCCCGGACAACGCCGAGCTGGTGCGCCATGCGGTGTACACCTTTGGCGCACGTTGGGCCGAACAGTGGAACCAAGGCCGGGTGCTATTGGCCGGCGACGCGGCGCACCTGATGCCGCCGTTCCTGGGCCAGGGTATGAACTCCGGAATGCGTGATGCCGCCAATCTGGCCTGGCGTCTGGACCTGTTCCTCCGTCAGCGCATTCCCTTGGCAGCCCTCGCGCCTTACAGCGAAGAACGTGCGCAAAACGTGCAGGCACTGACCGAGCACGCGGTGATGCTTGGCGGCCTGATCTGCATTACCGACCCGCAGGCCGCCGCCGAGCGCGACGCCAACCTGCGTGAGTTGCGCGACTCGGGTGGCAGCCCGCCGCCACTGATCAGCTTTATCGAAAGCGGCACCCTGGCCGAGCGTTTCCCGCTGGCCGGCGCCTTTTGCCGTCAGGGCCGGGTACGTGTGGGTGAGCGCCTGGCCAACTTCGACGAGCTGTGTGGGGCCGGCACTTTCATGCTTCTGGGCTTGCACCAGGACCCCTTCGAGATGCTGTCGCCGCAGGCCGCTACGGCCTGGAAAAAGCTTGGCGGCAAAAGCGTGCGACTCGACGCCGAGCTGGATGTGGAGGGCACCTATGCCCAGTGGTTTGCCGAAGAAGAGGTCAGCGTGGTGCTGGTGCGCCCGGACTTCTATGTATTCGGTGCCGCCACCAAGGCCACCGACACCGATGCCCTGGTTATCGAACTTTGCCAACAACTGAGCCTGCGCTAAACGCAGCACACGAGGAACTGAGCATGAGCACATTGAACGGTCGCTGGGACTGCATCACCAAAACGCCCATGGGCGACAAGCCGTCGATCATCACCTTTGTGGTGGCGGGCGACACCTTCAGCGGCCACGACGAAGGCGAGGCCGGCAAGCTGGAGTTGCACGACGGCAAGATCGACGGCGAGGTCATCAGCTGGAACTTGAAGGTCAGCAAACCCTTTCCCCTGACCTTGAAATTCAAAGCCAGCATCGACGGCGACCAATTGAGCGGCAAGGTGCAAGCCGGCCTGCTCGGCACCGCGAAAATTTCCGGCCGCCGCATTGGCGACTAAGCCCTCTTTTGGATTCAGGTGATTTATGAAGTTTGTCAGATACGGCGCCCAGGGCGCCGAACAAGTCGGGTTGCTGGACAAGCAGGGCAGCATTCGCCAACTGCCGACGGAGTTGGCCCATCTGGTGGATCTGCCCCTGGCGGCCGCCGACCTTGAGCGCGTGCGCCAACTGGATGTCGAGGCGCTGGAAAAAGTCAGTGGCAATCCGCGCCTGGGCGCGGTGGTCAATCGCGTGCCGAATATCTTCGCCATCGGCCTTAACTACGCGCCGCATGTCGAGGAAGCCAAGTTGCAGCTGCCCAGCGAGCCGATGCTGTTTAACAAGGCCACGTCGTGCCTGGCCGGGGCCAATGACGACATCGTCATGTGGCCGGGCAGCGCCGCCCTCGATTGGGAAGTGGAGCTAGGCGTCGTGATCGGCAAGGCGGCGTTCCAGGTCAGCGAAGCGCAGGCGCTGGAGCATGTGGCCGGCTACTGCATCGTCAACGATGTGTCCGAGCGCAACTGGCAACTCAACCGCGGGGGCCAGTGGGGCAAAGGCAAGAGTGCGCCTGGCTACGGCCCCATCGGCCCGTGGCTGGTCACGCCGGACGAGATCGCCGACCCGCAGGATTTGCAGGTGGAGCTGCGGGTCAACGGTGCGGTAATGCAGAGCGCGTCCACCGCCGAGATGATTTTCGGCGTGGCCTTCCTGATTGCCCACCTTTCGCAATTTATGCGCCTGGAGCCTGGCGACGTGATCAGCACCGGCACCCCCTCCGGGGTCGGTGTGGCGCGTACGCCACCGGTGTTTCTCAACGTGGGTGATGTGGTGGAACTGTCCATCAGCCACCTGGGCCAGCAACGCCAGTGCGTCGTTGCGCCGGCCTGATTCAAACAGTTCCAACAGACCTTGCATGCCGCATGGCGACCACCATGCGCTGCTTAGTAATGATGTAAAAACAATAACAATGGAGAAGTCGTTATGAAGCGGTATATCCCGTTAGTTGCAGCGCTGTTTTTGATGATGGGTGCCAGTCGCGTGTCGTTGGCAGCCGAAGGGTTGGCCTATGGCGGGCCGTTGGGTGGCACGGACCTCGGCTCGGCGTATCTGCCACCACAACCCGGTTTCTATGGCGGCATGATCAACGTGATGGCCTCGGCCAACTCGCTCAAGGGCGATGACGGCAAAACCGTGCCGGCCTCCGATGCCAAGTTCCGCGCCGATATCTTCGGCCTGGGCCTGATGTATGTGTATCCGTTCCAGCTGGGGGGTGGCACCGTGGCCTCCAGCGTTATCCAGCCGATCACCCTGTACGGCCATGCCGAACTGTTCCAGGACACACCCTTTGCCCGCGAGCAGACCTTTCGCGGCGTCGGTGACCTGTACGCCGACCTGTTTATGTGGAGCAAGCATATCGACGGCACCGGCAGTGGGCCGGCCGGCGTGCCGCTGCCTTACGTGCTCGACTTCAACCGCTCCAAGCAGGGTCTG